>CALMNJ010000222.1 GCA_937868675.1 uncultured Bacteroidota bacterium
AATTCGATGAGGATCAGAAAAAAGAAGCTGCTCCCGAGAAAAAAGACAATCAACAGAAATAAAGATAAATGAAATTTAGATTTACAATCGGTCGGAGAATTGGTCTGGGTTTTACCATCTTTATTTTGCTCACGATGGTTGCCTTCATACTCACAATTGTTACCCTCATTGACAGCAAATCCCGCACGCAGACCGTGGTGGGGCAGGTAACACCAAGTGTTGCCGAATTAAAAGAGCTTAACCTCATGCTTCAGCGCTCGCACACCGACGTTTCCAAGTGGTTTTACAACAACAGTTTCAGTGATCTGGATTTCAGGAAGGAACTGAAGAGTATTATTCGAGACGAGTATCCCCGTCAGAAAGCGGCTCTAAAAAAACTATCCGAACCCTGGAAAGATGAGGAGAAGAAACAGCTAAAAGAAATCTTTGACCGGATTGAGACCCTTTTTGGCGTTTACGAAAACGACATTATGAATCAGCTTGCCACCCCGGCGGCCTACGAAGACCCTAATATCGTAATGATTGCGCGCCTGCCTTTCGAAGATTCCGAAATTAGCATTAAGAAAATTTACGGCCGCCTCAATGAGCTCATAACCAGTAAGCAAAGTTTAGCTGAAGAGGAGAAGGAGCACATGCTTCACTCTATTAATGTGCTCAACGCTGTAGTAATTTGGTTGGGAATTATTTTGGTTATTGGTGGTGTACTCATCGCTATTTTCACAACTCGAAGCATTACCAAACCAATACAGGTGCTTAAAAAGATGCTGCTCTCGATGGGGCTTGGTATATTGCCTCATGAGCGCATCAAACCTTCAGGTGATGAAGTAGGTGAAATGGGCAAAGCGCTCAACGACCTTATACGATCCATGGAACACACCACCGAGTTTGCCAAACAAACCGGTGCGGGTAATTTCGATGCCACATACACCCCATTAAGTAAAGACGATACGCTGGGCCTTGCCCTGATTAAAATGCGTGACGATCTGGCTGAAAACGAAAGGGTTCTTGAACAAAAGGTAATTGAAAGAACCGAAGAAGTAGTTCGTCAGAAATCTGAAATTGAAAGTAAAAACGAAGAGCTTGAAATACTTTACAAACAGGTTACAGACAGCATCCATTATGCAAAACGTATTCAGGATGCGATTTTACCTTCCAATGCAACGGTAAAAAAACTCCTGCCCGACTCCTTCATTTTGTTTAAACCAAAAGATATTGTTAGCGGAGACTTTTACTGGATTGAGAAAAAAGGCAATCTGGTTTATTTTGCAGCGGTAGATTGTACCGGGCACGGTGTTCCGGGCGCCTTCATGAGTCTTGTAGGATATAATATTTTGAAGGATATTCTTAATAATACCAATGCCAGTCGTCCTGCTGAAATTCTTGACCACCTTCGCGAAGGCATTGTGGCAACCCTTAAAGCAGACGATAGCGGTAAACAGGCAAAGGATGGTATGGATATGACATTGTGTGCGATTAATTACGACACACTTGAACTACAATATGCCGCGGCCTTTAATCCAATGTGTCTGGTACGGAATGGTGAATTGATTTTATATCAGGCGAATAAATTCCCTATTGGTTCTTATGTGGGTGAAAAAGTAAGTTTCGACAATCATACTATCCAACTGCAGAAAGGTGATCAGATATTTATTTTCAGCGACGGTTACGCCGACCAGTTTGGTGGCCCCAACGGAAAAAAATTCATGGTAGGTAATTTCAGAAAACTGCTCACACAAATAGCCTCTTTCGAATCTACCATGCAGAAGGATAAGCTAGACCAAACGCTGCTTAATTGGCAGGGCGGTCAGGAGCAGGTTGACGACGTGCTGGTTATTGGAGTAAAAGTTTAAGAATAAATTAAGCGTAAATATTGAACGGGAAAACGTCGCTTACCTGTGTTACTCAAACATTATTACCTTCAAATTCAGAAATACGTTTTTTCCACGCATCCGGTATTATCATGCTTTGGTTAGCTTTATAATTCATTGCCACCAAAACCCCGGTACCTTTCGCGCCGATTACCTCCATTCCATTTAATTTTTTTGCGATAACGTTTTCAACCAGGAGGCTTTTGTTGCCGAGTTTTTGTGTTCGGGTGTAACACACTACTTCGTCGTTTAAAAAAACGGGTTCAATGTAATCCATTTCGGTGCGGGCCAAAACAAAACCACTTTCCGACCAATTAATAATACCTTCAAGTACCTGGTTAAAATAGTTTACACGCCCCAATTCAAAAAAATTGAGATAGCAGGCATTGTTGACATGATTAAGGCGGTCTATATCAGAAAACCTTATTTGTATCGGGATACGGTGTTTAAACAAAGAATTACTCATTATTTGGCACGTTGCAATAAGTTGAGTGCAAATTGTTTCATTATTTCCTTTTTACCGGCAGGTGCTTTTATACTTTCAAGATTTTTGATCGCAAGGCGTGTGTGTTTTTCTGCCTCTTTAAGGCACAGTATATCGGCCCCTGCCTGCCTGTAAAGACGCACTACTCCGCTTATTTTTTCGCTGTCTGAAATTCTGCTCGTAATCAAAGCCTTCAATTCCTTCTTCCCCCGGGAGTCGAGGCGCTCCATGGCTTTTAAAAGCATAAACGTTTTTTTGGCGGCCAAAATATCGCCACCTGTTTTTTTACCGAATGTATGCGATTCTCCAAACACATCCAGGTAGTCGTCCATTAACTGAAAAGCAATGCCCAGATTTTTACCAAATACATAAATGGCTTTTTGGTTGTGAATTCCGGCACCGGCGCACATGGCTCCCATTTGCAGACTACAACCAATAAGAACGGCTGTTTTAAGGCCGATCATTTTTAGGTACTCCTTTACACTAACCCCTGTGGACGTTTCAAAATTCATATCCATTTGCTGACCTTCACAAACCTCCACGGCTGTTTTATTAAAAAGTGTTGCCAGGTTTTTAGCAAGCGCCGGAGGATACTCATTAAATGCCATCTGCGCCTCAACCAACATCACGTCGCCACTCAAAATGGCTAAGCCCGTATTCCACTTTTCGTGTACGGTGGGCTTACCCCTTCTTAGCGGCGCATTGTCGAGTATATCGTCATGAATAAGAGAAAAGTTATGGAAGAGTTCCACGGCCATGGCGGCACCAAGTGCCTTGTCCGGATGTTTGCCGAAAACGTCGCAGGCCGCAAGGGCAAGCACTGGTCTTAAGCGTTTCCCCCCAAGCTCCAGTATGTAATGGCAGGCTTCATAAAGCTCCTTTGGCTTTCGCCGTGCCAGCGTTTTTTGATAGCCCTTGAGATGCTTTATAAACAGGCTAAAGTGTTCATGGTATGGATCCTTTCGCTGCAAATCAGCTATTGCTGGCGAGTTCAAGAAGGTAGTTACCGTAGCCGCTTTTCGTGAGCGGCTTTGCAATGGCAATGAGCTGCTCTTTGTTTATGTACCCCATGTTGTAGGCAACTTCCTCAATACATCCTATTTTAAGCCCCTGGCGTTCCTCAATTACCTGAACAAACTGGCCTGCCTGCATCAGAGATGGAAAAGTACCAGTATCAAGCCAGGCAGTACCGCGGTCCATAATACTTACTTTAAGTCGCCCCTGACTCAGATACTCCTTGTTTACATCTGTAATCTCATACTCTCCGCGGGCACTTGGTTTCAGATTCTTAGCAATCTGAACTACATCATTATCATAGAAATAAAGACC
>CALMNJ010000223.1 GCA_937868675.1 uncultured Bacteroidota bacterium
TTTTCCTTTGTCGTAATGCTATTATTTAAGTTCATATCAGGGGCTGCCGCTTCAATCCCTCAGCCACCATTGTGCCTAAAACGAAATACAAAAAGGATGTCTGTTCTTGTGTAATTAACTTATCATTCGTGTCTTTAAAAAAAAATGGATAATTTAAAATGATGAAACATTCCAATACTTCTGGCTGAGGGATTGCAGTGGAGGCTCCCGCGCTGAACTTTGCAAAGTGTTTGTTGTGCGAGGAGGCGACCAGCGGAAGCCACCGGAGCATTACAAACACTGCAAAGGACAAGCGGAGCCGAAACGGAAAGCCCGACCCCTTGAAGTGAAAACGCTTCGAAAAATAACGTGGCGTTTTCTGCTTTAAGGGGGCAGCCCCAAATAACAAAAATAATTCTAACCACCTTCATTATGATAAATGTTATAGTTGCCGACGATCACCGAATGTTTACGGATGCCCTGCAAGGTTTTTTTACTACCGAATCAGGTATTCAGTTAATTGGCTCCGCCATTAATGGCGATGAACTCATGCAGTTATTAAAAAAACAACAACCCCGTGTGATATTGCTCGACATTAACATGCCCGGCATGAATGGCATTACGGCCACCAGTTTAATTCGCAAAAAATATCCCAAAATAAAAATTGTCATTGTTACCATGTACCGCACGCCCGAATTTATTATTAACCTTTATAAATTGGGGGTGGATGGTTACCTGCTTAAAAACAGCAGTAAGGAAGAATTGATAGAAGCCATTAAAACCGTTGACAAGGGTGGTAAATCGTTTAGCGATTTTGTAAGCGACACGGTGTTAAAAGAAAAACAATACACCCGTCCCGAACATTTCGAAGACAGCAAATTTAGTTTCTCTAAACGCGAAACCGAAATTGTGCGTTTGCTGGCCAATGGCCTGTCCACACAGGAAGTGGCCGATAAATTATTTTTGAGTTTTTTCACCATCGAATCGCACCGCAAAAACATGCTCAATAAACTCAACCTGCGCAATACTGCTGAGTTGGTAAAATACGCGGCGCACCTCGGTCTGCTTGATTAGTTTTTTTACGACAATTCCCTTCTCTTATATTTAGTAGTGTCTGAAAATTGTTGGGCGCCCGGGCGGGCTGCTTCGGGCTCGCTGTTCGCTCGGCCTCCTCGTCGCGGTCTTCGCTGCGCTTTGCCCGCGCCTGTGGGGTCTAAACCCTGCGCATCCCTGGCGCGGGTATTCGTTTTTAAAGTCCGGAAAAGTTTGCAATTAAAATTACCTTTCATACACTACCTGATCTATCCTCCAAAATCACTGAAGAGCGGTCAATACTCTTTTAATTACCTAAGCAATGGTGATTAATTTGCAGTAAGTATTAAAAATTTCAAAAAACGGGTAGTTTTTGACATCTGCGGATTTCAATTAACAAAAAAAAACCGGTTTAAAGTACCGAGCGTCGCGCCAGTGCTTGAGGCATTTGGGCTTTGAACGCCGGCTATAGCTGAAAACACGTTAAGGCGCCATATAAATAGTTAAAAATACTTTTTGAGGTTTAACCAAATGGCTTTCTGGGTCATAAACGCGCTTAATCTTTAAAAAGCCCCAAAAATTGACTGAATTCTTGGATAGGAATCGCTTCGTTGTTGCCGCAACTTTGTATCCGACACTAGCTAATGTTAAAGCGTGGAGCAGAAACCACTCAAAAAAACGGCCTGGCCCGCACAGGACTAAAGCGGGGGCGAAACCGAAAAGCCTTATGAGTAGGGGAATAAATTGAATTAAAATGACAACAAACAACACAAAATTACCAAATGGTAATTACCAAATTAGTTTTATAAACGGCTCTTCCACATACTGGGTTTACAGTGAAGATAACGTAGGGTTAATTGGAGTGGCAAACCAAAGCAACGCCACCACCTTTAATGTAACAAATCAATTTAAAGCTGTAAACGGTTTAATTTTTATAGAACTTGCATCCAATCCTGGTTGGTTTGTATTTCCTGAACCCAATGTAATGCTGCAATGCGGGCAAGGACTACTTACCTGGTTTGCTCTGATTCCGGTTAGTGGCAGTGCGAACACTTATCTGATTGCGTATAACTACAATAACACTATCTATTACGTTTATAGTCAACCAGGATATGGAATAATTGGTGTACTCAGTCAGGACGAGGCTACACCTTTTACCTTCGTTAGTACTCAAGAATAAATACGTTTTTATTGCCTGACCCGCACAGGATTAAAGCGGGGGCGAAACCGAAAAGCCTTATGGGTAGGGTAAAAATTAAAATCAAAAAAAATGAAAACAACTAACACAAACACCAGTGCAACACCAACAGCTACCACCAAATATCAACCTGAATGGATGCAATACGTTCCTCAGGGTTCGTACCTTCTAACATCCAGTGAAGTAAACATTCTCATTCAAGGAACCAACACGTTCAACAACCTGCCTTGTGTTCCGCTTTCTTATTCAGAGGGCATGGCTTCGGGTATTGAAGATATTTCAAACGACAATGGTAAACTGATCATCACCCCGGGTAATGGTAATGTGCCAAATCCTACACAAAATGGTCCTTTTATACCTTCTGGTTCTTATTCCATTGTTACCAAAGACATCACCATTACCGTCACTGCCTTGTGCCTTAACGAAAAAAGCCAGGGTATTATGTCCAAAGTAAGCTTTAACCAGACTCAGGCGGCCACCTTAAAGGACATTATTAACATAAATGGTGTGCTTACTTTGGGCTTTTAAGCCTTACAACGCAAACAATACCTTAAAAAAATAAAGCAGGAGAAGACGACTTCTGCTTTATTTCAAAAAACAATTCGCTTACGAATTAAAAATTCTGGCCCGCACAGGAATAAAGCGGGGGCGAAACCCGAAAAGCCTTATGAGTAGGGGTAAAAACGAAACATTATGTCAACGCAACCTCCAACTGTACCCACAACTACTGTTCCAATCGGAACGATCCTACCAACCATCTTAACAATAGCTAATTTGCCCCCAGGATGGTACCTCTGCAATGGGCAAACCGTATCGGCTTACCTCCCTATAGCCAGATATATTTACCCGGTTAACGGGCAGGTCTGCCTTCCTAAGCTCTGCGGTCTCACTTTGGTGGGTGCCGGCCCGGCCCAATCAGGAACCAATTATGTCCTGGGCAATTCTGGCGGCGAAGAGCTGCATATGCTAACAGTAGCGGAAATGCCTGCGCACACTCATCAATCGCCCACTAACATGGATGGCAATCCATACAATAATGGAAGTGCGGTTTATGGCAGCGACCGTGGTCAGGAGAAAAATTACAAGCCCTTTACTACCGGGTCAACCGGCGGCAATCAACCCCACAACAATATGCAGCCCTATTATGTGGTGAACTATATCATTTACTGTGGCATTGCCTGAGTATTTCTGTTAAAAGGAAGAATCCCGTTCAGATTCCTCCTATAAGCTGAAAAAAGATCAAAGCATTTTTGCCGCTATCCACCGGGATAGCCGGGCTGAAATCACTCAGCCCTCATTTTTCAAATCAACATACAGTGGAGCAGCACCCACGCTAAAAAACGACCTGACC
>CALMNJ010000224.1 GCA_937868675.1 uncultured Bacteroidota bacterium
GTGTGTTTATGTCTATCATATTCAGGGCAAGCATCATCGCTTTGGGTTTGGATTCTTACTTCATACTACGGGTGTTGAATCTGGCTACGCGTTCTTCAACGCCAACCTGGTCAACAATGGGGCTATGCCTGAAATCCATCAAATCAAAGAATAAATATAATAAATTTTACTCCGTAAGGGGCTAAGCTTTTGGATAGACGACGATTTTGTTAGTGACCGAATGATTAACTTTGCTTTTTTATGTCGCTTTTCTGTAAACCTGTTTCCTCAAAAAGGAGATTTCTTCCGCACCGTTTGTTGAATCAGGGATTCACGTTTACCCTGTTCCCCTCTGTAGCTGCTGTGCCCTCTTCTGAATGGGAAAGCCTGAGCGGGCAGAGTTCAATCTTTTTAAATCCGGCCTATCTCAGTATCGTTGAAAAATGCACTTACACCAGTATGCTTTGCCGTTATGTAATTGTGTACTACAATAAAAAACCGTGCGGTATCATTTATTATCAGGTTATCACATTTAAGGCCGGAACACTTGGCGATCTGGTTACCGCGCAGTTTCAAAACGGACAATCAAAGCGGCTCAGTATGTTCGAAAAATACATTGAATCGAACCGGAATGAGGAATTGCTGCGTTTGTTTACCTGCGGCAATAATTTAATTAGCGGCGATTATGGGTTTGTTTTTTCGAAAGACATTAACCAGCAAACGGCTACAGAACTGTTGCTTAATATCACCGAAACAATAGCGCGTGAAGAAAAAATCCGCGGCGCCATTTGTGCCATACTTATCAAAGATTTTCATAAACCGCTCGAACCCTCAAGATTGCTGGACAACGAAAAATACACCCGGTTTGCAGTGGAGCCCAATATGGTTGTGGAAATTCCGGAAGGGGTCAAAAACAAAGAAGAATACATTGAACTCTTTTCAAAAAAATACCGCAACCGCGCAAAAACAATTTTTAAATCTCTTGCCGGGCTAGAATTTAAAGAGCTCACATTAACAGAAATACAAAAGCACGAAAAAGAAATTTATTCGCTTTACGAAAACATATTTGACAGGGCCAGATTTAAATTAACTAAATTACCTGAGTATTATTTCAGCAAGGTAAAAGCAGAATTTCGGGAACAGTTTAAATTAACTGCCCTATTTAGGGAGAGTAAGATACTCGCTTTCGGATCCTGTTTTCTGATGCCGGATAGCGATCTGGAAGCACATTACATTGGGTTTGATTATGAGGTTAACAATGAGTATAACCTGTATCAGAATCTGCTCTACCAAATGATTGAATCTGGTATAAAAAACAAATGTAAATGTGTTAACCTTGGCCGCACGGCAGCCGAAATAAAAACTACGGTGGGCGCAAAACCCCATGAACTTATTTGTTACATCAAACCTCAGAACACCGTTTCAAGGGTTATTCAAAAACCATTTATCGGGATGCTACAGCCTGCTGAGTGGACGCCGCGGAATCCGTTTAAGGAAGAGCCGGAAGAAAAAAGAGCAGGACAAAAGGTATAAACTAAAGAAAGCCGGAAGAGTCGCTCCCGGCTTTTAATTTTATTGGCAACAGGCACACAATCAGGTGAGACTGGCCCCCAGATATTCGCGGTTCATGCGGGCAATATTTTCAAGCGAAATGCTCTTTGGACACTCTGCCTTGCAGGCGCCTGTGTTGGTACAGTTACCAAAACCTTCCTCATCCATTTGTTTTACCATGTTAAGCACACGGGTTTTCTTTTCAACCTGACCCTGCGGCAGCAAGGCAAGCTGCGAAACCTTGGCGCTGACAAACAACATGGCACTGGCGTTTTTGCAGGCCGCAACGCAGGCACCGCAGCCAATGCAGGCAGCGGCATTAAATGCATTATCGGCATCGTCTTTATTAATCAGGATATTGTTCGCGTCTTTGGCATTGCCGGTATTAACCGAAACAAATCCGCCGGCCGCCATAATGCGGTCAAACGACGAGCGGTCAACGGCCAGATCTTTAATAACCGGGAAGGCTGCGCTGCGCCAGGGCTCTACCACAATGGTATCGCCATCTTTAAAGCTGCGCATGTGCAGCTGGCAGGTGGTAATGCCCTGCTTTGGGCCATGCGGGCGACCGTTGATGTACATGCTGCACATGCCGCAAATGCCTTCACGGCAGTCGTGATCAAAAGCAATTGGCTCTTTACCCTCATTAATGAGCTGTTCGTTTACAACGTCGAACATTTCCAAAAAACTCATGTCGGGACTAATGCCTTTTGCAGCATAGGTTTCGAAGCGACCACGCTCGTTTTTATTTTTTTGTTTCCACACTTTTAAAGTGAGGTTCATATTTCCGTGACTCATGATTCAGTTTAATTAGAGTAGATTAATCAATGAAGATAAAACTTATGCGTAGTTACGTTGAGCGAGTTTAATGTTCTCGAATTTCAATTCTTCCTTGTGGAGCTCAAACTGGCTGTCGCCTTTGTACTCCCAGGCAGCAACATACGCGTAGTTGTCGTCATCACGCAAAGCCTCGCCATCGGGCGTTTGGTACTCTTCGCGAAAATGTCCGCCACAACTTTCATTGCGTTGCAACGCGTCAATACACATCAGCTCTCCAAGCTCCAGAAAGTCGGCAACGCGTGCGGCTTTTTCGAGCTCAGGGTTAAATTCATTGGCATCACCCGGAATGCGGACATCTTTCCAGAATTCGGCGCGAAGTTTTTTGATCTCCTCAATGGCCTGGGTCAAACCTTCCTTGTTTCGCGCCATACCGCATTTATCCCACATTATTTTTCCGAGACGCTTGTGGAAGTGATCAACCGATTTGGTTCCTTTAATGCCCATAAGCGTGTTGATACGGTTCTGAACGTCCGCCTCAGTTTTTACAAATGCTTCATGATCGGTTGAAATGGGTTTGGTGCGTATCTCCTCCGAAAGGTAATCGCCTATGGTATAAGGAATAACAAAATAACCATCTGCAAGGCCCTGCATAAGTGCAGAGGCTCCAAGACGGTTGGCACCATGATCGCTGAAGTTGGCCTCGCCCAATGCGTAGAGCCCCGGTACGGTGGTCATGAGGTTATAATCAACCCATAGTCCTCCCATGGTATAATGTACAGCCGGATAAATCCGCATTGGCATTTCATAAGGGTCTTCACCGGTAATCTGCTTGTACATATCAAACAGGTTGCCGTATTTCTCCTTTACAACTTCCTTGCCCAGTTTAATAATTTCATCTTTGGATGGGTTGTGCAAACCACGCTTGTTGGCTTCCACTTTACCATAGCGCTCGGTGTTGGCGGCAAAATCAAGGTAAACAGCCAGCTTGCTTGAGCCCACACCGTAACCGGCATCGCAACGCTCTTTGGCTGCGCGGCTCGCCACATCGCGTGGCACCAGATTACCAAAGGCCGGATAACGGCGCTCGAGGTAATAATCTCTTTCATCTTCAGGAATATCGTTAGGTTTGCGGGTGTCGCCTGCTTTTTTTGGAACCCAGATGCGTCCATCGTTACGGAGCGATTCCGACATCAGGGTAAGTTTTGACTGATGGTCGCCGCTTACCGGAATACAGGTTGGATGAATTTGAGTAAAGCAGGGGTTGCCAAAGAATGCGCCTTTTTTGTGCGCTTTCCAGGCAGCGGTTACGTTACTGCCCATGGCGTTGGTTGAGAGATAAAACACGTTTCCGTAACCACCTGTGCAAAGCAGCACCGCGTGACCGAAATGGCGCTCAAGTTTCCCTGTTACCAGATCGCGTGCAATAATGCCGCGGCATTTGCCATCAATATTTACAATATCCATCATTTCGTGACGTGCCAGCATGTTTACAGTACCCATGCCCACCTGCCGCTGAAGCGCACTGTAAGCACCGAGCAAGAGTTGCTGACCGGTTTGCCCCGCCGCGTAAAAAGTGCGTTGCACCTGTGTGCCACCAAATGAGCGGTTGCTCAACGTTCCGCCGTATTCGCGGGCAAATGGAACGCCCTGTGCCACGCACTGATCAATAATCGTTCCTGAAACTTCGGCAAGGCGGTGAACGTTAGCTTCGCGGGCCCTGTAATCGCCACCTTTAATGGTGTCGTAAAACAAGCGGTAAACGCTGTCGCCGTCGTTCTGATAATTTTTGGCTGCATTAATACCGCCCTGTGCGGCAATGCTGTGTGCGCGGCGCGCCGAATCCTGAAAGCAGAGCACTTTTACGCGGTATCCCAGCTCGGCCAAGGTGGTCGCTGCCGATGCACCCGCCAGTCCAGAGCCTACCACGATAACATCGAGGCTACGCTTATTGGCCGGGTTCACCAGGTGAACAGTAGAGCGGTATTTGGTCCACTTGTTCTCCAGGGTTCCTTCTGGGATTCTTGAATTAAGTTTAGGTGATGTAGCCATATCTCTTGAGAAATGTTGAATGAATGATTTAAATTACTTAATCAGATTTGCAAACAGGGCAATTGGCATCAGTGCAAATATGATGGGAATGATGACAGAGAACCACATTCCGATTGACTTGATAAGGGGCGTGTATTTTTTGTGATTGAGGCCCAGCGTTTGAAATGCTGATTGAAAGCCATGAAGCAGGTGATAAGCCAGAGACACCATGGCAAGGACATACACAATTACCACCCAGGCATGTTTAAATGTTTCCTGCATCACTGCGTAAAGATTTTCGTGACCGTTAACATCTTCGCCATCCAATCCGGTGAAACGCGATTTAACCCAGAAATGTGCCAGGTGAATGATAAGAAACAGAAGGATCAGTGTTCCTAGAAGCCCCATGGAACGGCTGTACCAGCTCGAATTCACATTGCCGGCAGAGCCCATATAGGCAACAGGGCGTGCCTTGCGGTTCTCCATGGTGAGGATAAAAGCCTGGTAAATGTGCAGCAGCAGCCCCAGAAAAAGAACGATCTCCATGGTGCGGATTATCCAGTTGTGCCCCATGAAGTGGGCACCCGTATTAAACATAAGACCACCGTCGTTAAAAAAAATAAGTGCGTTAACGAAACAATGCACCAGAAGAAAAGAAATAAGAAAAAGGCCTGTAAGGCCCATCACAATTTTTTTTCCGATTGAAGATGATAAAAAACCAGATTTGCTGCTCATATTAATAAAGGCGTGTTAGTTGAAACTTGCCCGACAAATGTATTAAGCAAAAGCCATGCAAACAAGTTTTGAGTGTATAAAATAATTGAGGCGAAAAGTCTGAATGGCTTTGATTCACTCTAATTAAAGCCCCGCTTTGTTTTTTTTGCCCGACACGTTTACCGATGGCTGAAAATACGCGCCTTTTTTGGTGACCGCGAGCTGTGCCTTTGCCCCCAGATACAATGCCAGATTGCGTTCAATGTGTCCTGCCGGAAAATTAAAACAAACCGGATAAGCGTACTCCTTCACAGCGTCAAAAATAATTTCCTCTGCATTTTTGCCATACGGAACCGCATTATCTTTCATGTCGCTCATGCCCCCTACAATCATGCCTTTCAGGTGAGAGAGCTTACCGCTGCGTTTCAGCTGCAGCATCATACGGTCAATATGATACAACTGTTCATCAAGATCTTCAATAAAAAGTATTTTGCCCCGTGTATCAATATCGTCCACACTTCCGCTCAGGGCATATAATAACGACAGATTTCCGCCCACAACAGGTGCTGAGGCATCACCTGGCCTGTTGAGACGATGTTTTTCACAAACATATTCCTGTGGCATGCCAAACAGCAAATGCCTCAGGCTTTCGGTGGCCTCCGCGTTTTTTGTAAACTGAAACGCCATGGTGCCGTGAACAGAGGCCACACCCAATTTATGAAGCCGGCTGTGTACTGCCGTGGCATCGCTGTAACCAACGAACCACTTCGGAATTTTTTTTAAGAATTTAAAATTAACGGCGTCTATCACGCGCATGGTGCCATACCCGCCGCCGGTAAAAATCACGGCTCTGGCAGAAGGATGATTAATTGCCCATTGGAGATCGGAAGCCCGCTGTTTATCCGTTCCTGCAAACTGATGATGGACTTTAAACACATGGGGCCCTGGCACCACTTTAAGGCCCCAGCCTTCCAGAATGGTTATGGCAGGCTCTACAGTTTCTTTGCTTCTTGCGCGGGCCGTGGCAATCAGTAAAACGGTATCACCCTGTTTAAGAAATGGCGGTATAAGAACAGACATAGATTATTTACGTTTGCCGCCGGCTTTTGAATTTTTCTTTTCGTGAAACAAAATGTTGCGTTGATTGATTTTGAATTTATCGTGCTCGGGCTCATTAGGTACCCGGATGTGGTACCAGAATTCGCCTTTCTTGATACGATAAATCTGCATTTCGGAAACCCCGAATTTCTTTGCCAGCTGGCTGAATGAAAGTTTGCGCCTGGGATCCCACATCATTTTTTTAAGAGCAATTACCTGTTTTTCGCTGATCACCTTGGACCGTGTACTAGCCGTGATGGCGCGGTGCTTTCGTGCCTGCAGGGCACGGGGGCTTTTACTGGCATGATGGTGGTGCTTTGAAACCGAAGCCCACTTTAGGTTGTCTGCCTGATTATTCAGATAATTATGGTCTTTGTGAATGACAAGCGTTTGTTTTACCGAAGGTTTTTTCAGAAAAGCCTTTGCCACCTCCCGGTGTAAAAAAATGGCCACGTTTTTGCCACGGTGTCTGATGTTGTAGCGATAACTGCCTCCTGAAGGTTTGAGTTTACGCACTTCAACCTCTCCGTTTTTTTTCACGCCAAAACGGCCAAGATTCGAAATCATGTAAGGCACCGAAGGCTTTTTGCCTCTAACGGTTATTTTTTTCCAAATTTCTTTTTTATTGCCCATAACCACACAATTTTTCCGAACCCCGGGAGGTCAGCGATCAGGAACGGGAATTTAAACAGATTCTTACCT
>CALMNJ010000225.1 GCA_937868675.1 uncultured Bacteroidota bacterium
TATCCCTTCAGGTAAACCTTAGCGATTATTTTGCATTAGCCAGCTGCCCCAACTACGAGTTAAAAGGTACATCCATTAGTTTTACCGATTCATCTGTTCCTGTCTCGCCAATTAATATCCAAAACAACATTAAGCTGGGGTATTTCGAACTACCCTTAATGGCCAGAGTTTATTACGGTAAAACCGTGCGCGGATATCTAGAAATGGGCAGTTATATGGCCTATCTAAAAGAGGCCAGGCTTATTAATAAGATGAACAAAATTGAAACGCTTAACATTGATATAACCGGGGCGTTCGTAAGATTTAATGGGGGTGCCATTCTTGGTATTGGGGCGCAGTTTCAGTTACGGCCCTTTATTATTTGTACCGGTATCAGGAGCGAAATAGGCATCAGCAATATTATAAAAAGTGCCGGTGCGGCCGTTGAATCCAAAACCATAACAGCCAAGGCCTTTATTGGCTGTAGTTACCGCATGGGACGTAAATCAAACAACAAGCCGTAACATTACATTGAAAAAGCTATAACATGAAACCTTTTCTTATCCTACTTGCCGGCTTACTGTTTACCAGTGCCCTTTCACAAAACGAAAAATTTATACTGGGCCTGCGGGGCGGTGCCTCTAAAACTTATTTTCTGGGTCAGCAAGGGAGCAATTCAAAAACGTATGGCCTATCGGGAGCCCTTAGCATGCAATATAATTTAGGCAAGCACTTTGCCTTTGTTTCATGCCCTGCCTTTGAGCAAGGGCGCCCCGATTTTACGGCCACATTCGCCAATCTGCCCTTCATGCCCGTTTTTAAATCGGTAAACCTTAAATTGAATTACGTTTCGCTGCCGCTGTTATTAAGGGCTTATTACGGAAACAAAATCAGGGTGTACAGCGACATGGGTGTTTTTGTTACGGGCCTGTACAATGCCACATGCCTGATTAATACCGGTTACAATACCTACACCGAGGATTACACGGCCTTTTTTACACGCTACAATTACGGCGCCGTGTTTGCATTGGGTGCCCAATACAAAACAGGGAATATCATGTTCAGTGCCGGGGCAGAAGGATGCCTTGCCCTGAACAACGCCTTTAATCAGCCAAAAGAGTCAGGCTTCATCTCCCCTGCTACGCGAATCGCAGGCTTATCATTGTCGTTTGGAATTTCGTATTGTTTCGGCGAAACTAAAAACCGCCCTTCAGATTAAAATTCGGTAAGCCCGTTTCGGATGGCGTACTTCACAAGCCCCACCACACTGTTAAGCTGTGTTTTACGGTAAATGCTCTGCCGGTGAAAATCAACCGTGCCCGAGGCAATATCCAGTATCCGGGCAATTTCCTTGTTTGATTTTTCTTCGCAAATCAGCTTCAGCACTTCCAGTTCGCGAAGAGTAAGGCCCAGCTCCTCAAAAAAGGGCTTAAACTTTTTATCGTTGAGCGATGAGTTTACCACCATTTTTGAAACCGGTTGGGTGAAGTAAAAACCATCGGTACAAACCTTGTTAATGGTAAACACAATGTCCTCAAGGGCACATTGCTTGGGCAGGTAAGCACTGGCACCACGCAGTATCAGATCCGAGATGTAATAATCCTCGTCGTGCATACTCAGTACAATTACTTTTACATCCTTGTGCTTTTCTTTTACGGCTTCAAGCAACTGGTAACCGTTCATGATAGGCATCTCCAAATCGGTAATCAGTATATCGGGCAGCCGATGCTCCATTAATTTTAACACCTCAAGCCCATTGGGTGCATCGCCAATCACCGAAAAGTTTTCCTCATCGCCCAGCATGGCCACATAAGCCTGCCGCGCCGATTTATGATCTTCGGCCATCATGATCTTTATTTTTTCCTTCTTCAGCCTGCTCATAATTTATCGGAGGCTCGGTTGAGCGACACGAAGTTTTTACTTGTCCAGAATGGATTTAATATCCGGTTTAAAGTAAAGGTTGGATTTAAGTATTTTTCCATCTTCCCTGAAAATGGGTTGGCCCTTTTCATCAAGCTTGCTCATATTGCTGCGGTGTATTTCGTCGTACACCTCTTCTATTTTATGTTGCAGGCCATGTTTTAAAATGGTTCCGAACAAAATGTAGAGCTGGTCGCCCAGAGCATCGGCAATTTCAACAATATCGCCACGCTGACAGGCTTCCAGGTACTCTTCGTTTTCTTCCTTTATCAGGTTGTAACGGAGGGTATAATCCCGTTCATCAATCAGTTTGATTTCGGAGGCGTTACCAATCTGAAAAATTTCATGAAACTCCTCTACCGAACGTATTTTCTCAAGCAGCTTACTCATGTTATTTCGTTTTAGGATTCAGCCTTTCGCCTTTCAGCTTTGTATAATCAGTATTCATTTCGGCAATTATTTCTTCCGTTACATCCATAGTGGCGTTGCCATAAATAATGGTTGGTACTGTTTCGGAATAGGTAAACACATAATCAAAACGACCATTGTTCCATCGGTTTACCGTTTCCTGAAGCTTTTTTTGAAGGGCGGCGCTGCGCATGGCCAGATTGTCGGCCAGCTCATCGCGTTGTATTTGCTTTTGCTGGGCTTCTTTTTGTATCTGTACAATCTTTTTTTCCTTATTCAGCAGTTCCGACTCCGGAATAATACCTGCCTTTTGTGAGTTCTGGTAACTTTCCACTTCTTCCTGATACCTTTTGTTTAGCGATTCCAGCGAAGCCTCAATTGCCCGCTGCGCCATATCCGACTCCCGTTTAAGTTCCTTTATTTCGAGGCTTGCATCGTTTAGCTTATCAATATTTACATAGGCAATTTTTCCGGTTGGTGTATTTCCCTTTGGCGTTTCGGGCTGGCTCTCCTTTGGTGGTGTTTTAGCCCCGGGCAATTCGATTTCTTCCTTTCCTGCCGATGCCCCCAGCGAGTTAACTTTTACAAACAAATAGGCCACCGCTATAATCAGCCCGATACAAACTCCGGTTAAAACTTTATTCATTTAGTTATTGTTTGTGCAAATATAAAAATTTCACATACCCTGCGGGTAATAATATTGGCAACATGATTCACATCATTGCCAACAAATTGTAAATAACCTTTGTTGTTTATTCATGCATTTAAACAAGCCCAATGGCCTCTGTACACGCTCTGGCATAATTTTGTTTTATGATTACTACTTGCTTTGGTCAGCCAAAGCCCATTTTAAAACTCAATGGTAATATGCCGCTCAGGATTTGCCAGCCGCGTGCTTTTTTTGCTGCTGCCCGTTTCGGCATGAAAAATATTCATTTGCCCCGGTAAATAATCATACAGCAGCCAGCAATCCACATCAATGCGTTTGGGAGCCGGGCAATGATCCGATTCAAAATACATCCACAGGGCCTCTTCTTCTTTTTCAAACCCCAGAAAACGGCAATTCAGCGCTTTTCCATTCACGGTAAGTGAAAGCCGCTTTCTTATATACTCCTCCAACTGCTTTTTTACCTGCGCAGAATCCTTTACTTGAAGCAAATCAACCGGTTTACCGTTTATTTTTTTCAGGGCATCCTCCAGGTCGTTTATAAACAATTTTACCGATACCTCAAGGGCCTTGTTGTTTTGGTTGTACTTTAGCTCGCACACACCCATGTAAAACGGATGCGAAACACCCATCAAAAAAAATACAGCCAGCAGGGGTATCACACGTTTCATTTAAATTTTTAATTTGCCCTCTCAATTGCGAAATTAAACATAAGAACCAAATAATGTATGAACGAACAGGCCTTTTGGTTTAGCACCGGATTTGAACACATCACTGATGCAGAAGGCTACGACCATATTTTGTTTGTCAGCCTGTTGGTATTTGCCTGGCCGCTTGAGCAGTATAAAAAACTGCTGTGGCTGGTTACCGCCTTCACGCTGGGACATTCGCTTTCGCTGGCCCTCAGCATGAAAGGCATGGTGGACCTCCCGCGAAACCTTACCGAATGTTTGATCGCTTTCAGTATATTAATCTCATTGATATATCAATTATTTACGATAAAACGGCAACCATCGGTACAAAACGCCGTCATTTATTTTATTGTGGCCTGTTTCGGGCTCATTCACGGGCTGGGCTTTTCGGGCATGCTGCATTCGCTGCTTGGGCGCAACAGCGGTGTGGCTTTGCCGCTCGTGTATTTTAACCTTGGTCTGGAGGCCGGCCAGCTTCTCATTGTAGGAGCTGTTGTGTTATTTTCATTATTTTTAACCAGGGTATTAAAGGTCCCTTACCAACGTTTTAAATTAATATGTTTATGCTCAATCGCCCTCATCACGTTAAAGCTTTGCGCCGAACGCTTGCTGCTTCTGCTTTAATTATTGGCACCGGCCTGTGTGCTCAAAACATCATGAACAACCCCGCCAGCAATCACGGCAATAAGTTTGAACAACTGGGCACCATACTCCCCACGCCCAACGAGTACCGCACCGCTTCGGGCGCGCCCGGAGGCAAATACTGGCAACAGCGCGCCGATTACGAAATTGACGCCACCCTCGACGAAAAAAACCTCAGCATTATAGGCACCGAAACGATCACCTACACTAACAACTCGCCCGATAAACTAAACTACCTGTGGCTGCAGCTTGACGAAAACATTCACGACCCCGGATCAGAGTCCAATTATTTTGACGAGAGCTCCGTGCCTAGAAACAACATGGCCACTGAACTTAAAAGCTTTCAGATGCGCGAGCGGCTCGAAGGCATGGGCGTGAAAATTGACGGGGTGTATGACGAAACCGGAAAGGCCCTTAAATACACGGTAAACAATACCATGATGCGGGTGGATCTGAATAAAACAGTAGAAGCAAAAGGTAAAACAAAATTCAGGGTAAAATGGCATTACAAAATCCCCAACCGCATTGATCTTGGAGGCCGCGGTGGTTATGAATACTTTGCCGAAGACGGCAACCATTTGTTTACCCTAACGCAATGGTACCCGCGCATGTGCGTGTACAGCGATTTTCACGGCTGGCAAAACAAGCAGTTTACCGGCCGGGGCGAATTTGCCCTGGTATTTGGTAATTACAGGGTACGCATGACCGTGCCCGCCGACCATTTGATATGCGCCACCGGTCAGTGCCAGAACTACGCGCAGGTGCTTTCGCCCGAACGGCTGGCACGCTGGCAAAAAGCACAAACTGCCACCGAACCTCTCGAAATAGCCCTGCTTGACGAGGCAAAGAACGCCGAAAAAACCAAAGCCGCCACCACCAAAACCTGGGTATTTAAAGCCGACAGCGTGCGCGATTTTGCCTGGGGCAGTTCGCGCAAATACATTTGGGATGCCATGCCCGTAACCTGCGAAGGCAAACGTGTGATGTGCATGAGCTTTTACCCAAAAGAGGCCTACGGGCTTTACCGCAAATACAGCACCAAAGTGGTGGCCCACACCATAAAAACCTATTCAAAATACACCATCCCTTACCCTTACCCCGTAGCGCAAAGCGTGGAAGCAGCCCAGGGCATGGAGTATCCCATGATCTGTTTTAATTTTGGCCGCACCGAAAAAGACGGTACCTACGCTGAAGGCGTAAAGCAGGGAATGATTATGGTAATTATCCACGAGGTGGGGCACAACTTTTTTCCGATGATTATTAATAGCGACGAGAGGCAGTGGAGCTGGATGGACGAAGGCCTCAACACCTTTGTGCAATATCTGACCGAGCGCGAATTTGATGCCACCTATCCGTCGCAGCGCGGCCCGGCGTACAAAATTGTGGATTACATGCGCCTGCCCAAAAACATGCTGGAGCCCATTATGGTAAACAGCGAAAACATTATTCAGTTTGGGCCCAATGCTTATGCCAAGCCGGCCACAGCGCTCAACATCCTGCGCGAAACGGTGATGGGGCGCGAGCTTTTCGACTATTCATTTAAACAATACTGCAACCGCTGGGCCTTTAAGCACCCCGAACCTGCTGATTTTTTCAGAACCATGGAGGATGCCAGCGCCGTTGATCTGGACTGGTTCTGGCGCGGCTGGTTTTACGACATCGAACCCGTGGATGTGAGCATTGATACGGTGAGAGCATTCAGCATTGTGAAGGGTGAAAAAATGCCCGTAAAAATGGACAGCATGTACAGCTTTCCGCGCATGAAAGAAAACGAGTTTATTACCGACAAGCGCAACCGCGAAGCCGGCATTGTGCCACTGGTGGACCGCGACACGACCCTGCGCGATTTTTATTACCACTACCGCCAGCCGCAGGAGCGCAGTTTTGATGGTGTAAAGAACCGCTACGAAGGCCTGGAGGAAATACCCGACACAGCCTTTGCGAAATACAACAACGCCTTTCTGTATGAAGTGAAAATGAGCAACAAAGGCGGACTGGTTACACCCCTCATTGTACAGTTTAACTACACCGATGGCAGCAGCGATATAGAGCGAATCAGTGCTTACATCTGGCGTAAAAACGAAAAGGAAATCACCAAAACCTTCTTAAAACGCAAAAAAGTAGCCTCCATTCAGCTTGACCCGCTCCGCGAAACCGCCGATATCAACGAAAAAAACAACACGTGGAATCTTAAAGCAGAACCCTCGCGCTTTGACATGTTCAGAGCCAAAGAGGCAGCCCGCAGAGGCCAGAGCACCGGTGAAAACCCGATGCAGAAAGCCCTCAAAAAATAGCGTTTTGCCCTTGACTTTTTGCCGGGCAAAAGGCTTTGTTATAAATTAGCATGAGCAATGGCATCCATAAACAGTGGCCCTGAACAACCTTATGAGATTTACCTGTAGCATTGATTTGAATGTTACCAGCGCCAAAGCGGCAGTGGTGTACAGCGACCGCAGGGGGAAAAAGCACTGGATACGGGGATTGCAGAGCCACGAATTGCTGAGTGGCGAAGGTGGCCTGCCCGAAGCCCGATCAAGGATCGTAATTAAGCGGGGAAACTCGGTGAGCCAACTTTACGAAACCATTCGTTTTAACCGGCTTCCCACCGAACATAAGGCGCTTTACCAAAGCAAATACGCGGTGTATATTATGACCACACGCTTTATTGCCATTGGCGATAGCCTTTGCCGTTACGAGTGCGACATCAATTACACCCGTTACATTGGATTGCTTCCAAAACTCATCATGCCCTTTTTGCTGTTCAGGTTCAAAAAACAAACCTTGGCCACGATGCTGAGTTTTAAGGAGTATGTTGAAAATGAGAAGCCGGGTTTGCCCGATTGATATTTAAACCGTTAGGTCATGCCCCGCTTGTTTGAGCAACCCATTGAATATTGTTTTTGTTGAATTAATTTCTGAAACTGCTGGTATGCTTACCGTGTTTAAGAAGAATACCAACCGGTTTCAGACTGGGGATGCCCGACTTATTTTTTAGTTGCCGGATTTTGCCCGGTGTCCCTTTTAAGGCTGAGTCGCTTTTGATTGGTAGTAAAAATAAAAAGGGATTCGCCGTTCATCCTGTATTTTACTGCCTGTGTCATTAGCGTAAAGGTTTCGTTTTCGTCCTTATCAATACCGATACACATCATTCGGGTGTGCGAAGGCGTACCGAATTTAATAAGGTGGCTGCTGGCATTGTATTTAAAGCGCCCGTTAAAATTACTGCAAAAACGACCCGAATAGGTACTGTCTGAATCAAACACCACTGTAACCTTTACCGTGGCGGCTACATCCTTACTGATGCCGGTTTGAAGATTATCTATGCCCGTGAGTATCCATTTGGTTCCGGCGAGTTCCTGCGCCGGTAAAACAAACGGAACCACAAAGAGGAAAAGTATCCAGTATTTTGAAAAATTCATGCAATAAAACACCGCGCAAATTAGGAATTTTTACATGCTGCCCGAAGGGTCGCGGGAAGGATTAACTTTATACTAACTCATTATTTACTAACACGGCTGTTTTTTTTGTGAATAACTCCGGTCTATGAATACCTTTCTGAAAATTAATTTTTTGAGGCCTGCACCTGCGAAGCGGCCTCCAGTTTATACGTAAGGCGAGTGTTGGTATTGTAAAAGAAAAGGTTGTTGCCATCGCGTTTCATTTTGCAGGTGGTTCTCATCACATTAAATACCTTTTTTTCATAGTCCTTTATCCCAAGGCAAATAAATTTTGTTTGCTGCTCGAACCTAAACGATACCCCTGCCTGAGGACTGTGAATTAAAACACCCTTATAGGTGTTGCATATTTTACCGCTGAAGGTGGAGTCGGTTAAAAACTCAATATACGGAAGCTGCCTGCATTCCACATACTGGCGCTGGCCGTTCCCGATATTATCTATACCTTCCAGAATCCAGCGGCTGCCTTCCAAATGTTGTGAACTTAACTTAAACGATATAATCAATAGAATTCCCGTTACAAAAACCCGTCTCAGCATAAAATGTGTGTGTGTGAACACAAATTTAATTTTCAGACCATAACAGGAACCGATTTTGCAGCCGGGGCTGCAGGGAATTAGACTAAGCCCACTTTTAAACAGTTAGAATGAACCTTAGAGCCCACCAGAACGGTGTCTAAATAGACGACTCAGAGTTTAGATTTTAAATGCTGACTGGTATA
>CALMNJ010000226.1 GCA_937868675.1 uncultured Bacteroidota bacterium
TTCAAATACGGTGAATGCTTTCCATTCAACTCTGCAAATTCCCATCGCTAAAAGTGCCGATGCCGAGTACCTGCTCAAAAACTGTAAAAGCACCGGCCGCCCTGGCGTGTTTTGCCGCAACCTGGCACTTTGCCGCCGCATTAACGCACCACTGGTGTATGGCGAAGCGCTATACCAGGACAATGAAAAAGAATGCCAGCTGTTGATGGACGAGAAGACGGGCGACGATGGTATCCTGCTAAGTGGGCGTATCAGCAGCGTAACATCTTGTTATTACTCGGCCATTTTGAAATACTTCGAAAACAATTAAATTTACAGAGTTGAACGCCATTACGATATATATTGTTGACGACCATCAGATGCTGATTGACGGGTTGAAAGCAATACTGAAAGGCGAATCTCAAATAAAAATTGTTGGCGAAAGCACGTTTCCCCTTCTTGCTTTTGAAGAAATACAAATGCTGAAACCCCGTGTGGTGCTTACCGACATCAGCATGCCCGAAATGACGGGTGTGGAGCTGGTTCGAAAGCTGAAGCCCCGGATGCCCGATACTTATTTTATTACCCTGAGCATGTATAACGAGCGCGGCTATATAAAAGATATGCTGCAGGCTGGCGTAAGCGCCTATATACTTAAAAACACAGGGCGCGACGAACTTATCAGAGCCATTAAATCGGTCATTACCGGCAAGGAATTTTTTAGCGAAGAAGTTTCGGAACTACTCGAAAATACGGCTGCACAAAACACCGACAGCAACGAAATAAGCCTAACCGACCGCGAAATTGAAATTGTGGAGTGCATCTCCAAAGAACTCACCAATGCCGAAATTGCCCGTCAGCTTTTTATCAGCGAACGCACCGTTGAAACCCACCGAAAAAATATATTCAGGAAAACCGGTACCCGCAGCGTGCTGGGGCTGGTGAAAATGGCCCTCGAAAAAGGCTTCATCAGGTAAGCCTTAATTTAGCCAATCAATTGGCGGATAAGGTTATCAGAGCAAGAATAATCAGTAACAGATCAATAAAGCCCAGAATAAATGCGGCCAAAGCCACAGTTGTATTTCCAAACGCCATCATAATTAATAAAACAAGCTCACCCCCTATCAATACAACAACAAGAATAGCGGCTATTAGCAACACTTCGCCCAGGGCGCTTATGCCATGATTGGCGCTCGATAACCCGTAAGCACCCTTGAGGGGATTTTTTTGTTTTGTAAGATTAGTTATAGAGAATGGCTCGGCGGTTTGTTCTGAACCTGCTTTAATAGCATGTTTTTCATTGTCAGTTTTTACCTCGTTTGTGTTTTGCTTATGCGAAATAGGCTGCCCGTTTATTTCAGGTTGCAGACAGGATGCTTTGTGACTTGTTGCGCCTCGGGGCACGTTGTTCTTGTCACCGGCTTTTGTAACACGTTCTTTGCATTCCTGTTGGGGTTTGGCAGCGTTCGAAAAATAATAGCCCTTCGTGTATTTTCTTTTTTGAAACGAAAAGCGATTGCTGCATGCCACAGCCATGAACACCACCAGGGCGAGGCAAAGAAGATTTCTGAATACCACCAGGTTTGTGCTTACATTTTTCCGACTACGCATTCCAGCAGGTCTTCTTCGCGAAGGTATTTGTTCGCCAAATCTCTAAGCTCGTTTGGAGTAACGGTTTTCACGGCATTAAAATAACGATCGTAATATGTGTAATCGAGGCCATATTCCCAAATGGCCCTGTATTTATCAGCCAGGGCAAAAGCCCCGTCAACACTCCTTAAAAACTGACCCAGTATGTAGTTGCGCACCGTTTCCAGTTCGTTCTCATCCACCAGTTCCTCACGCAACAGTTTAAGTTCTTTATATATTTCGTTCAGCGTTTGGTTGGTAACATCGGCCCCCACTTCGGTTGAGATAAAAAAGTAGCCGCTATGCACCAGGTTGGTAATGCCGCTGCCAATGCCGTAAGTATAGCCTTTATCTTCGCGGATGTTAGCCATGAGGCGTGATCCGAAATAGCCGCCAAGGATGGTATTGAGCACCTGAAATTTAAAATAATCGGGATGCGTTTTATTAAACAGCAGCCGCCCTACCCGGATAGCCGACTGAATGGCATCGTCTTTTGATACAAATGTTTTTGGGTTCGAAAACCGCACCATTTCTATTTCAGGCTCATTAACCGGTGTGGCATCCTTTTGCCAGTTGTTGCCAAAAAAGCGGTCGAGTGTTTCAATCACATTGGCTGGCAAATGACCCGAAACAAAAATACTGCAATTGGCTGCGGTGTAATGCTTTTCGAAAAAATGTTTCAATTCGGCCACACTGATTCGTTCAAAATCCTGTTCCTTAACGTCGAGGCCGTATGGATGGGCCGGACCAAACAACAGCTCTGAAAAGCGCCGGCGTGCCAGCACATTTACCTTTTGTGAATTGATAAGGTGTTTTTGCTTTTTGTTGTTGATGTGTATCCTGAATTCATCTTCCTGAAAGGTAGGCCACTTAATTATCTCCTCCATATAGTGCAGGCTTTGCTCGAGGTATTTATTCAGCGAAAACAAACTTAGTAAGGCAAAATCCTGCCCTGTTTCTAGCTCAAGAAAGGAACCAAAAAAATCAATGCCATCGCTCAGCTCGTCGGCGGTGTAGCTGCGCGTTCCGCTTTCGAGCAGGGTGTTGGTGGTGGAGGCAATGAGCGAAGCCGGTTGATAATACATACCGGCACGGAACACAAATTCTATTTTGGTTATTTCCTGGCTTCCGGCCGAGATGGAATATACTTTTATGCCATTGCTGAGCGTGTGGGTTTTGGCCCTGGTTACATTAATGTGCTGAATGGTTTTAAAAGCAGGGGCTGTGGTTCTGTCAGGAGTTATCATAATGCGGCTTTCGAAATTTGGTTTACCCCTTCGCCTTTTATGCGGCACAGGGTGTATGAGTCAATGGTTATGTCGAGTTCTTTTTTATCAATGTTCCAAAGGTAACACACCATGCGTTTTATGTTTTGTGGTGCGGTGCCGGTGGTAATGCTGGTTTTAAAATGCGAAACCCCGTTCCAGTTGCCATATACCATGTTAAGCGGGGTGCGCACAAAAATACGATTCGTTCCGGTAGCGTCATTTACTTCCAGCACCAGCCAGGCATTAAACGGCTCGGGCGCCTGTTTTACACTCAGTTCGATTTCAACCGTGAGCGGGGCGCTGAAGTTTAACGTGGTGTCGAGCTGTTCAAACAGGTTATAATATTCGCCGGCGCCTTTAAAGTAAAGCGGTGCCACGGCGCGTAACAGGGCTTCTCGTTCCAGTGGTTGTTTTCGTTTCAGCAGGCGGTAACCCCAGTCGTCTTCGCGGTCTATTTCATCGTAATAAGGTTGATAATAGGTGCTATCCTGCTTATAGGCAATGGCATAATCGCAATTCATTTGCAGGGCTTCGGGGGCCGTAAGGTGGCTTATTTTTTGCGTGCTGTTATAATTAAAAAAGCCCATCAGGAATTCGGTCATACGCAGGCCCGCAATGCTGACTGGTTGTTTGCTGCCCGCCTGCGCTGTTGCGAGCTTTTCAAAAAAACGGGCCGGCACGGTTTCGTAAATTGGCCAGGGGTGCACTCTGAAATTAAGCGCCATGATAAAATGGGCCGCAAAAAAAACCGGAACCGGGAAAAAAATAAAGCCACGGTTTGGCACAAACTCTTCGCCTGCATAGGCCAGCGAAAGCATAAAAAACAAGTAGAAAAAAAGCGCGGCGCGGTCTTCGGGATAATTTACTCCGAAAAATTTTTTAAGCAGGTAAAACGAAAGCATGAGCACACACATGGCCGAAAACAACAGCCCGAAATGGCTGATGCGTAAAAACTGCATACGGTGTTTAAGAAAGCCCCTCACGAAAAAGAAACTCATGAGAACAAACAGAGCCGCCGCCAGTGCATACATGATTTTGCTTTTTAAGGTAATAGTGGCAATGAGCGACACAAAGGTTACCTTGAGATAACTTTCGCCGGCACCATAATACAGGGCTCCGCTCTCTTTCAGAAAAAAGGCAAATTTTATCCAGAAGGCGGTGAGCCCGGCATGCAGCAGCAACAGCAGGAGGTTTGAAAGGCTGAAAAAACGCCCGCTGCCCAGCTGAAAATACAGCAGCATGGCCGTGCAAACCAATACCACAAATACGAGTGTAAGGTTGGCGCTCAGCGCTAGTTGCGAAAACAGGATAAACTTGGTAAAGTGCCGTGGCGCCAGGTGACGGGCGTAACAGATAAAATAATAGAGGGCAAAACTTAAAAAGGCCATGGACATGCCGTAGCCACGAATGAGCCCGAAAAAACCAAT
>CALMNJ010000227.1 GCA_937868675.1 uncultured Bacteroidota bacterium
AACCGGTGCATTTCCCTTTACGGGGTTCCAAAAACCATAAGCAAACAGCAAAATAAGTGCCGGAGCTATTATAACCATTGAAAGCAAAACAGACCTGAGCGCTCCTTTCAATACTATTTTGCGCTCACCTTGCGAAATAAGTAATACATGCAAATAATGCAGACTGCTCAATAAAGCCAAACCAATCAATAAAATGATAAATACAAAAACATGCGAGAAATAACATATGAGAATCAGAAAAGTCAGCAGAAGGGTACTTTTCCAGCCGTGATGAACACGCAGGGCGTTTATCCATAGGTAAAAAACAACACAGGCCAGCGCAACCGCGATACTAAAATTGTAAAAGCCAAGGCAGAATACAAGGGAGTAGGTAAAGGGCAATGAAAGATAACTGAAGGCGATATTTTTTTGCTGCTGTCGCCGCAGTATGGCCCTGAAAGCAAGAGGTAACAAAATCAGGTAAAAGCCAAGAACAATTTTTTCGGCGATATACGCGGGTAAAAATGAATTGAAAAGGGTCAGTAAAAAGTGCCCGGTCCAGTTTGGAACCGGCCTGGGATTAAACATAAAACAAGCATCAATCGGGTTGTGACCGCCGGTAATCAGACTTCCTATTAGCTGCGAATTATAGAGGTGTGCCGGCCCGTCGAGGCTGGGTACAAAGCGTCCTGTAAAGATGGGGACAAGATTGGCAATCACCAGTAAATAAAACAGGAATGGCTCAAACCGGCCCGCTTTGGCAAGCCCGGGCGACAGTTTTTTTATGTCGAATGGTATTTTCAGAAAAATTAAAATGCAATGTACGAAGTATTATGCCATACGGGCCGGCCCATCTCTGGTAGTTGCATATTAAAATAATGGGCTAATTAAACTTTTGACTTATTTTTACATCTAAAATATAAATCTCCCAGGTGGCGCAGGTTGACGATAGTGAAATATTAAGACTTTTTCGCGACGAAAAAACGCGGAATACAGCTCTTGGCCACCTAATTTCAAAATACCAGCAAAGGCTTTACTGGCACATACGTAAAATTGTAATTGATCATGACGACAGCGACGATGTGCTTCAGAACACTTTTATTAAAGTATGGAAAGGCCTCAGCAATTTTAAAGAGGAAAGCAAACTCTATACCTGGCTTTACCGAATTGCTACCAACGAGGCGCTTACCCACCTGCGTAATAAACAGAAGATGCAGGCCGATAGTATCCATCCTATTGAGTATCAACTTAGCAAGAGCCTTGAAAGCGATAATTATTTTACCGGTGACGAAATCCAGCTTAAACTCCAGCAGGCCATACTTACCCTGCCCGAAAAGCAGCGCATTGTATTCAACATGCGATATTATGATGAAACGCCCTATGAACAAATGGCCGAGATCCTTGAAACCTCTGTTGGGGCGCTAAAGGCGAGCTATCATATAGCCGCAAAAAAAATCGAACAATTCCTGGTTGGGGCTTAAACCAAGGGCCTATAAACGAGTCTAAACAAAGCAATGAGCGGATCCAATCATAACCAGGCAGGTAACAGCAACGAAAACTTCGGGTTGCCCGATGGGTATTTTAAACGCTCTGCCGGTAATATCATGAACCGGATTGAATGGGAGGATGAACATAAGGAATTCCCGGTTTTAACCAGTCTTAAGGGTGAAAATGGATTTGTAGTACCTTCCGGTTATTTTTCCGGGAACGAAACACATCTTGAACTTCTGGAGTATCCCACTCTGGTTTCGGCCTCAAAAAAACATGGTTTTGCCGTACCGGCTCATTATTTTGAAGAAGCCGAAATATTAGAATATTCCAAAAACTTTGTTGAAACCGACCATGAACTTGAGGGATTGGAAAGATTAACAGCCCTGCCAAAGCGGAACAACTTCAGCGTAAGCAACGACTATTTTGAGGTTAATGCAAAGTTACTGGCCTCTCTACTCGAACACCGGCGCGAAACCCGCATTGTAGATTTGTTTTTTTCCAGAACTGCTTATGTGGCCGCTGCTATGCTTATGCTTGCCCTGGGGCTTTGGATCTATTCGGTTTACTTTACACCCGCACCCAGGCCCGATTGTGGCACACTGGCCTGTGTTGACCGCAACGAAATTTTCCAGTCAAAAGTTGTTGAGTCGTTTAGCGACGACGATCTGATGGAGGCAGTGGATGCCTCAGACCTGGAAATGAAATTAAACGGGAATGAACAAAGCAACCCAATAATAGGTGACTCAAACCTGAACCTACAAAAAAACGACCGTTCGGATGATAAGAGATGAAAGCATTGTGTAAGATAGTTACCCTTATGGTTTTAATTTTCTACGGCAGTTTGCTTAAAGCGCAAACCAACAAGGAACGTATTCAGGCCATGAAAGTTGAATACATCACCAAAAAAGTGGAATTTACTGTATCCGAAAATGAAAGGTTCTGGCCGGTGTACAACGAGTTTGAGGATAAACTTGAAGCGTATCGAAAAAATGTGCGTCAGAATTATTTGCGAAGGGCGGAAGCAGCCACGGAGGCAGAGGCGGAGGATTTGTATAAACTTGACCTTCAATCGAAACAGGCCGAGGCCGACCTGTATAAACAATACAGCGAACGCATGAAGGCAATTATTGGCGTGAAAAAAATGGCAAAACTGAGGCTTGCCGAGATTGAGTTTAAGAAAATTCTTCTCAAAACCGCAAAAGGCGAATAAAACCGGAAGTGATTTTGGAAACCTCGGCAAACAGAATACTGCACAATTTTATAGGACCGGTTGTGGTAACGCTCCTGGCTTTGTTACCATTCAGCGTGTTATCACAAAGCAAATCCTCCGGCTCTGATTCACAACCTCCGAAACATTATTTCAACACCACATTTTTATTTGATGGATACGGTAAACCTTCGGTTGGTATTGATACGGCAGGCATAGGTAAGCGCCTGAAAACCTTTAGTGTAAAGCAGAGCAATTTGTCGTTTTATATCCCTCTGTTTACCGAAGATCGCAAAGGCAGCGGAGCCGACAGCAATGTGATATCAAACACGCATCTGTTACTTACAGGAAATTTCCACACGCTTCAACCCGCTTTTGACGGAATTACGGATCACCGGCTCACAAAGCGTGGAGTAGGGCTGCGTTATATATATAATACCGGCAAAAAGGGAGTCTGGTTCTTCGATGTTTTTCCATTTATTACCCGCGACGTTACATACCGTTCCTCGAAACCAACGGTTCGGCTCAGTAGCACGGCACTTTATAGCTACAATGTGAATGAATATTTTAATCTCCGGATTGGTGCCACCCGATTTTATGGCCTTGGCAATCGTGTATTATTGCCTTTTGTCGGAATACGCGTTGGCCGCCTCGACAAAATAAATGCCAGCCTGCAGTTTCCGCGCAGCTTCACCTTTAATGTGCCGCTCGGTTCGTGGCTCAATATTGCTGCTTTCTCCAAAACGCAGGGCGGCGTTTATAACTTTTCGAACCACGATACGCTGTATTATAAACCCACCACGGCCACATTTCATTTTACCCGTTTTGAGATCATTTCAGGTTTGCGGGTGGATTGCAGGGTAGGGGCAAGGGTAAATTTATATGGCAGTCTGGGTTTAAGCAACCAAAACCGCATTGTGTTTTATTCCGAAAACGGAAACAAGGCGCGATCAAAGTTGTTGCCATACAACACATATTTTTACAGCGACTCTCCGGATAAAACGTATTTCCTGCAATTTGGCATCGTGCTGAGGTTGGGGCGCACCAAATCATATTATAATAACCGCAATATTTACGACGCGATCGACATAAATAACAAAACCGGAATGTACGATGGCAACCCACAAATACTGAAGGCCCCGAAAAAACTGCCTAAAAACCTTAGCGGCATTGAAGACCTCATGGATTATGACGATTATTAGCGCTGTGTAATTATCTTTACGGGATGCAACGCTGTTGGTGGGTTTTAATTCTGGTTCTTTTTCTGCCCCTGGCAGCCCTATCGCAACCTGATTCGGTAGCTCCACAAAAAACACTTAAGCGCCGGCAATATATTTTCTCTGGTACAACGGCTTTTCTTACTACATCCTCTCTCGTGTACCTTAATCAGGCCTGGTATAAGGATTACAACACAGGGCGCTTTCACTTTTTTAACGACGACACCGAGTGGCTTCAAATGGATAAAGTGGGACATGTGTTCACTAATTATCAGATGGCCGATCTGATGATGAAGGGTTTTGAATGGACCGGATGCACACGGCGCAAAAAATTAATTTACGGTGGCGGGATAGGATTCGCTTACATGACCGCCATAGAGTTTATGGATGGATTTAGCCGGGGCTGGGGCTTTTCGTGGGGCGATGAAACGGCCAACATTGCCGGCACATCGCTGGCGGTTATGCAGGAAATATACTGGAAAGAACAAAAATTCCGGCTCAAATTTTCTTACGCCGAAAGTGGTTTGGCTCAGTATAATCCCGGACTGCTTGGTAAAAACCCCTATACACGGGTATTGAAAGACTATAACGGTCAAACGTACTGGCTGAGTTTTAACCCGCTTTTGTTTGCTAAAACAAAAACAAAAATACCCGCCTGGTTACAGCTTTCGCTTGGCTACAGCGCTTACGGCATGTTGGGTGGGCATTATAACAATGTGCTGGCTGTTGATGCCAATGGCAATGTTCTGCAGTTTGACAGGGTGCGACGTTATTATCTGAGTCTGGATATAGATCTGACAAGGATAAAAACCCGATCCGCTTTGCTTAAAAAAGTGCTTACAGCGTTCAATATGCTCAAGCTTCCGGCCCCGGCAATTGAGTTCAGCCAAAAGGGAACCAGGTTTTATTATGTTTACTATTAAATTTTATAGTTGGTTTAAACCAGGTGGCCTAAAGCAAGTCATAGTACAAAATAACAAAACAACATACTATGAAAACCAGAAAAATTCTAAGCTTTATAGCCATCGTGCTGGCAGCCGGAGCACTAACGCTCACAGGCTGTAAAAAGAAAAAAGAAACGGTAACCGATCCCGTTGAAACGGACACCGATGTGGAGCAGACCTCTGCCACTGATAATGCGCTATCAGAAAATGCTGTTGGTGACATTGAGTCAATGGGTGCCGAGGTATCTGAAAACACAAGTCTTGCCAACTATAGGCCAGGTGATGCCAATGGCGTAACATTAACCGAGGGGGTAAGTGCAGCTCCCTGCGCCACTGTTACCCTGGCTGCCAAAGTGGTGACCGTGGATTTTGGTGCCACTGGTTGTCTCGGAACCGATGGCAGAACCCGCACCGGAAAACTTATTTACGACTTTTCGGGGTCTGCTTCAGGAGCAAATTTTTACAGAAACCCAGGGTTTAAAATGGTCGTTACCTCTCAAAACTATGTGGTGGATGGCAATCAGGTGAATATTGTAAACAAAACCATAACCAATACCACGCCTTCAAGCATAGGCCCCGGTAAGAATCCCGGTACAAACCTAACCTGGAGTATTTCGGCCAACATAAATATCGTAAAAGCCAATAGTGCAGGCACTGTTACCTGGACCTGCAACCGCACCAAAGAGCTGATAAATACAGCCGATACAAATTGCTACAAGGGCCAAAGTACCCATATACGCTGGAATCTTGGATGGATAAAACTGAGCGGAAGCGCCAGTGGCACCAATGCGAGCAACGAAACCTTTACTTCAACGGCTACTAATCTGGAGCGCCACTTCGATTGCAGCCCCGACGCAGCTCACCCTCACCGCCACCCCTTTATTGCCGGTACAATTACCTTTACCCCGGGAGCCCGTAAAACAAGAACTATTGATTATGGTAACGGTGCCTGCGACATGTTGGCAACCCTCACTATAAACAGCAAAAGCTACACATTTGTAATGCCCTGACAAAAACAATCGTATTAAAAAAAGGACTGCCCGGTGCGGTTCTTTTTTTTTGTGATATATGGTTTAATTAATGTGGTTTAAATTCTTAATTTTCTGTTAATAACTAGGGATGCATTTTGAATCAATTACCTATACTTTAGACTAGCTAAACACATTATAAATGAGCGTAAACGAAAAAGAAGAAACCGAAAAACTGTATTATTCCATCAGCGAGGTTTCCGAAATGTTCGAACTTAATGCCAGTACCCTGAGGTTTTGGGAAAAAGAATTTGAAGTGCTTAAGCCTTCAAAAAATAAAAAGGGCAATCGCTTATTCACCAAAAAAGATATTGATAATATTGCACAGATAGTGGATCTTGTGAAGAATAAAGGATTTACAATTCAGGGCGCTAAAGAGCAGCTTAAAAACAAAACCAGTCTTAAATCAGGTGCCGAAATAAATGCCGAAGTAATAGATCGGCTGCAGAAGGTTAAAGAAAAACTCCTGAAACTAAGGGATAACTCCTGACACCTAAGTACCCAGTGAAACAACTCACAGCCGTTTTAAAGGCTTTTTCTTTCGTTTTTATTTTGACGGCTTGTTCAAATGACACGCAGCAAAAACAACCGCCAAATAAAAAAGACAGCACTATTGCTAAACCTTTATTTCTAAAAGATACAGCCAGGGAAGTAAAAAGCGTTGCACCGGCCTTCAACGACACCCTTAATGAAATGGCCGCGATCATTGCAGGAGAGTGGAAGGACGGAAATATCTATAATACCACGGGCAACGCAGCCGTTTACAGGTCGTACGCCAACACCATGAACAAACGCTGGCATTTGTTCGATTCTACCCGCATTAAAGTGTTAACCGAATTCAGGAATCGCGAACTGGATGGCTACACTAAAAATAGCGGAATACTTTTTTATCCGTTTTCAGGCCCCGACTATCTATATCCCGGTATTTTTTTTCCTGACTCAAAAAAAATAATTATGCTTGGGCTTGAGCCGGTAGGAACCATGCCTGCTTTTAACGCAATCTCCCCCGACAGCCTGGCTCCATATTTCGGGAAATTAAATACTTCGCTCTAGGCCATTCTTAATTTCAGCTTCTTCAGAACCGAAAGCATGAAAAGGGATTTGCAAAGCGGGGAGCTGAACGGCACCCTGCATTTGCTCCTTTTGTTTATGCACCGCACAGGATGCCGCTTTGTAGCTGCACGACCATTGACAATAGATACCAACGGTGTGAAACAATACTATCCTTCGTTTGAAAAGCTGAACACTGAAAAACTTAAAACAAAGGGCATTGAAATTTCTTTTGTTGATGCCAGTGGCATTCAAAAAGAACTTAATTACCTCTCACTGGACGCTTCAGATTATTATCTGAAAAACAACGTGGGCTTTAGAAAGTTCATTCAGCAGCAGGGAAATTTTATGACCTACCTTAAGGGAGCATCCTACCTTCTTCACAAAACACATTTTTCTATTACACGTAACCTTATCCTCAATCAGTCATCAATGGTGGTTCAGGACGACAGTGGCATTGGTATCAAATATTTTTTACAGGATTCTGACAAGTGGGAATTCAGGTTTTATGGCCAATACACAAAACCCATCCGGAAATTCGCAGGGCAGTACCAACCCCTTTTGGACTCGATGTATAAACTGAATGGGGCAACAAAACTTGATTTCGGTCTCGGATATAATTTTAAAGACAAGAACAGTAACTTCATGATTGCCCGGCTCAGGAGCGGAAACACACGTTCATGAAGCGTTTCCTGCTGCTCTTTATTATGGGCCTTTTTTGCACACCCCTGCTTTATGCCCAGCAACATGTAAAGCCAGGAAAAAACAAAAAGCCAGTTCATGCAGCAAAACCTAAAAGCAATACCCATAAACAAACTCATAAGACACCGCAAAACAAGCCGGGGCCTGCCCAGGCAGCGCAGCACCTCAAACCCAATTCAGGCCTGCTTGATTCTATTATCAGAGCACACCCGGAACTCAAAAAGGTAATTGATGCAAAGGCCCTTTATCGTCCGCAGATTATTTACACCCAAATAAACCGCGACGAAAACAATGCCCCTCAGTTTACTGATCATTATTATCTGGTTGACAGCACAAATTATTTTTATTGCGCAAGCCTGGTAAAGCTGCCTTGCTCGGTATTTGCGCTTGAAAAAATAAACGGCCTGGGTATTAAAAATCTGACACGCACCACAACCATGCTTACTGACAGTGCGGGGCCCTGTCAGCATCGTTTTTGGACCGACACCAGTGCAAGGAACTGGAATCCCAGCGTGGAACACCACATAAAAAAGATGCTGTTGGTTAGCGATAATAACAGTTACAGCAGAATTTTTGAATTTTTAAAGCCACCATACCTCCTGAAGCGTATGACTGAACTTGGCCATCCGACAGCACGCATTGTGCACCGTTTCGATGTGCCCTGTATAGGGTTGGGTAATCACTATTTCAATCCCATACGGTTTGTTGACGATAATAATCACATCATTTATTATCAGGCTGCCGATTCGATGAAGGAGGAAATAAAACCAGTGTTCGAGCATCTCGCAATTGGAAGTCCCATTTACAACAAAAAGAAAAAATTGATTTCAGCCGGCAAGGATTTTACGAAATCAAACTACCTGTCACTGCCAATGATACACAATTTTTTACGAGACCTAGTGTTTAATGATTACCGCCCGGTAAACCAGCGTTTTCTTTTGCAGGGCAACGACTGGCAGTTTCTGATGCGGCATCTGGGTATGTATCCCCGTGAAAGCGAATGGCCGCGCTATGATTCACTGGCTTATTATGATTCCTATAAGAAGTATTTTATTTACGGTTGCGTAACGCCTCTTATTAGCACGGACACATTGCGCATTTTCAATATTGTAGGCCGCGCCTATGGCTTTTCCATTGATTGCGCTTATATAGTGGATTTTCGTTCAAATACAGAATTTTTACTGAGTGCGGTGATTTATACCAATAAAAGAAATAGCTTTGGCGCCGGAATTTATGAATACGATCAGGTTGGTTTGCCTTATTTAAGAGAATTAAGTTTAGCTTTGTACGACCTCGAAAAAATGAGGCTCCGTAAAAGAGAGCCCGACCTTAAAAACGTTGATTTGTTCAGAAAACAGCAGTAAAATGAAATACGTCAGTATTTTAGTCATCGCTTCAGCAGCAATTTGCATCACGGCCTGTGCCGAAGCGCACTCAAGCAATAATTCAAAAAAAGCTCTAACGGTTGCTGAGCCGGAAATAAGTGTGCCTAAGGACACAGTTATAAAGAAAGACACACCCGTTACCGAAAAGAAAATAGTAAGCCGTTTTGATGAAATCAGCGCAATTCTTGGAGGGATTAACGACTCCGGTAATACGCTTTCTCATCTTTATGATTCAAGCGCATGGAAAGAAAACCGGGAGTTCATGAACACAAGCTGGAAAAGACTGGAAAACAGCCGCCTTGCAAAACTCGATAGCTGGAGCAAAGCAGAGCTGGCCGGGCCGAACAAAAATTGCAATGTGGTGTTTTATCCATTTTCAGGCCCCGACTTTCTTACAGCCAACGCCTTTTTTCCCAAAGCCAAAAAAATTGTGATGCTTGGACTTGAACCTATCGGCTCTCTCCCCGAAATAAGCAAGTTTAATAATCTGGAAGCGAAGGATTATTCGGACGACTTTAAACACTCGCTCAACGATATTTTTCAGCGTAGTTATTTTATTACGCAATATATGTTACGCGATTTTCAGAAACAAAAGGTGAACGGCCTGTTGCCTGTTCTTTGCTTTTTTATTAAAAAAACAGGGCACAAAATCACCGATATACGTTACCTTGTTAAAAAGGGCAACGATACCATTGTTGAGAACGAATATAACACCAGGGCCAGCTACTTTGGCGTTAAGGTTAGCTGCGAGAAAGACAGTATCAGAAAGGAAGTTTATTATTTCCGTTACGATGTCAGCAATAAACAATTCAACGACACCTGTGTGTTTTATAAGTTTATCAACGCCAACTCTAAAGATGCAGTAACTTACGTAAAGAGCGCCTCTTACCTGCTTCACGCCAATTTTATGACCAACATGAAGAAATTGATTCTCCGCAACAGCCTTTATGTTCTGGAGGATGATACAGGCATCCCGTATGACGATATTGATAAGGAGAAAAAATACGATATCAAGTTATATGGCCGGTACGTGAAGCCTATAAAGGATTTCCCGTATTTGCGTATGCAAACCAGTATTGTAAAAGCCTTCGAGAAAGACAGCGCATCCATTCCTAATCTGCCTTTTCACCTGGGTTACCATTGGCAAAGCAAACAGGATCTGCTGATCTTAGCCAGCCGCAAAAACTTAAAGTAAGATGTTTACGATAGATACCCATACCCATATTATTCCGAAGAATCTGCCTGATTTTTCGAAGCAATTCGGTTATGGGGAGTTTATTCATCTTGAACATCACGAGCCCCGGAAAGCCTGGATGATGCAGGGTGGAAAAAAATTCAGAGAGATTCTGGATAATTGCTGGGATGCAGAGGTACGGATTGCCGAAATGCAAAAACATGGCGTGGACACGCAGGTAATTTGCACCATTCCTGTAATGTTCAGCTATTGGGCCGGAGCCACGGATTGTCTTGAGCTTTCAAAATTTCTGAATGATGACATAGCTGCCACAGTAAGTGCCCATCCCGGAAAATTTATTGGACTTGCTACCGTACCCATGCAAGACACTTCGCTTGCCATTAACGAGCTTGAGCGTTGCATGCGTGCAGGGTTCAGGGGTGTGCAAATTGGCAGCAATATCAATAACCTTAATCTTCACGAAAAACAATTTGATGATTTTTTTGCTGCCTGCGAAGCACTTGGAGCTGCAATTCTGGTGCATCCGTGGGAAATGATGGGGCAAAAAAACATGGAACGCTACTGGCTTCCCTGGCTCGTGGGAATGCCGGCCGAAATAAGCCGCGCAGCATGCAGTATGATTTTTGGCGGCGTATTCGAAAAATATAAGAACTTAAGGGTTTGCTTCGCGCATGGCGGGGGCTCCCTGCTGCCTACCATTGGTCGTATTGTACACGGCTGGGAATGCCGCCCCGATCTTGTGGCCATAGATAATACAAGAAATCCAAAGGAATATCTGGGGAGGTTTTGGGTAGACAGCCATGTGTGCGATCATAAAATGCTGCAATATGTGATTGATATGGTGGGTGCCGATAAGGTCGTGCAGGGCAGCGATTATCCATTTCCTTTAGGCGAAGCGGTGCCTGGCGAACTGGTGCGTTCGGCACCAATTACCGAAACTGTAAAAACGGTAATACTTGGTGAAGCCGCCAAAGCCTGGTTGGGAATAAAATAAAGTTCCGGTCTAATAGGCAACAAACCTGGCAATTGCGAAAACAACGGCAAGTAGCAGAAGGACTCCGCTCAGCGAACCAATCAGAATTTGACCCTTCCCTTTGTAAAAACGTAACACGAATAGATCGGCCAGGAGCATAAAGGCCAGAAGAAAAGCCATGTAAATTGTAAACACAATCCAGTTTCCGGCACTTTTCATCCATCTCAAATCATTGTAACCCTCATCAATAAGAAACAGAAACTGATTGATGCAGAATGCAATCGTGAAATAAACAGCAAATCGTTTAACTCGTTTGTTTATAATGAGCATGCGTTCCTAACGAACGGAAGTAAGAAAAATTGTAAAAAAATCAGGCTTTAGTTACCAATGCAAAATTGCCGTTTATCTGGAATTTCCAGCCGTGTTCAAAGATGCGTGGAAGAAATCTTCTGTAGAGGGCCATTCGGGCATTTTCGACACCTTCGGCCTCGCCTTCGCGCCCCACAGCGTTAAACTCGTAAATGTTTACCTTAGGGTGTTCCTGCATGTAATTCTTCACAATTTCCACAATGGTGTTCATTACCTGGTAAACTTCACCACGATTGGTTGTTACATACTCTTCCCCTTCAAACTCATCGTTAATAACCCCAAACACGATATTGGCGTGAAGTATATTATCCTGAAGGCGGCCAAAACGTACCTCGTAGCGCAGTCCGCTTTTTGTATTAAAATAGTACACCCCAGCACTTGGAATATTTGGGTATTCAATCGGAAGAATATTTATATAGGACGTACTCACTCAGTTGCTTATGCGCTGATGTTTGTTTTTTTTCTGAATCGCTCTGATAATACAAGCTCTTTGTTACCCCCACTATAGTCGTAAAAGCCTTTTCCGGATTTTACTCCTAAATGGCCTGCGGTAACCATATTTACAAGTAATGGACAGGGGGCGTATTTAGGCTGCCCAAAACCGTCTTGCAAAACACGAAGGATATTAAGGCACACATCCAGTCCGATGAAATCGGCTAATTGGAGTGGCCCCATAGGATGCGCCATACCAAGTTTCATTACCGTGTCAATTTCTTCAACGCCGGCAACCCCCTCGTTGAGCGTAATAATGGCCTCGTTTATCATCGGCATCAATATTTTGTTGGCTACAAAACCGGGGAAGTCGTTTACCTCAACCGGTGCTTTACCCAGTTTACGGGAAAGATCCATAATGGTTTCGCAAACTTCGTCCGTGGTGCTGTACCCTCTGATAACTTCCACCAGTTTCATTACCGGAACGGGATTCATGAAATGCATGCCGATAACCTTCGCGGGCCGTTTGGTAGCAGCCGCTATTTTTGTAATGGAGATAGAAGATGTATTGGAAGCAAGAATAGTTTCGGCAGGACAAACCTCATCAAGCTGTTTAAAGATCTTGAGCTTGATTTCCTCGTTCTCGCTTGCAGCTTCCACCACCAGGTCGGCAGCTTTTGCCGCTTCGGCCAAATTGGTGTGGCACTTAATATTTGCGAGGGTGTTATTCTTATCAGTATCACTGATAACCCCTTTTTGTATCTGGCGGTCAAGATTTTTGGTAATTGTTGCAATCGCTTTCTGTAGTGCGGTTTCATTCACATCCACAAGGTTTACGGCATACCCGCATTGCGCAAAAACGTGCGCAATTCCATTGCCCATAGTGCCGCTGCCTATTACTGTTACATTTTTCATTTTTGAGTGAATCAAACGATAAATCTAGTTGAGTTATTTGGTTTAAACAAGCAATTTTTTGAACATTTGAGATAAATCACCGGGCCGCTTAAACTAAAAAAACCTCGAACATTTTGTTCAGGTTTCTCTTGCAGTTTCCTTACTTGGTAATGCTGATCTTTCTTTCTAGCCCTTCGATATACGCT
>CALMNJ010000228.1 GCA_937868675.1 uncultured Bacteroidota bacterium
TAATGCTAAACACAGAGAGTAACATTTTATTTATAAATACACTAAATAATTAGAATCAGCAGGAAGGGGGGCCCCGAAGGCTAAAAGAAAATAATCGGGGTGTAGCTATACCGGTTACAGTCTCGTAAAAACTGCAATCTATATTACTGGCAAAAACAATTAATTGATTATGATTATCAGGAGGAATAGATGACGCGTGCGAAGAAGAAACATAGTCGCATAAGTCACAATAATGTTCCTGAGGACAAAAATGCGTTTCTTTTTTCCCGCAATGCTCATCCTTAAGATGCCCTATCTCATGCACGATCCTCTCTCCCATTGGGAAGAGAATCAATGCTATCAGAAAAATTGAGATATATGCCCTCGCTTTTTGCATCAATACAACAAATATAAGAATTAATACTAACAGTTGCTCTTCTACAGGCCTGAGGACTGATTATGTACCCAGACAAAAAATTGCTTCATTTTATTATTCCATTCAGGGAATCCGCTACAGCAATAAAAATAACCCGTGCCGTACCGCACAGTAAATTCAGTAAACACTTGCATCGCCAATTGGCGGGGAAATGGGGGAAATAAAAAAGGTAACCCTCACAAAAAACTAATTCCAATGGGCCTCGGTAGGATGTACTCATAGTCCCGCCGGAGTTGTGATCTTTAATTCTCGCTTCCAGATTTGAAGTATATCCTACATATAACTCAAAATCTTTCTTACTAAAAAGTATATAAACACAATAGGGCAAAGGCATAGTTATAAAAATAAGGAAAATTCTGAAGTGGTTCCGAAGTAGAAATCACTCCGTGCTTTCACTTCGGGACACCACTGAAGTGAAAAAGCCTCTCCGAAATTAATCGAAAAGGCTTTTTCTACTTCAGTGGTGCGGGAGGGAATCGAACCCCCGACACAAGGATTTTCAGTCCTTTGCTCTACCGACTGAGCTACCGCACCATCACACTTGTTTGAGCTATTCTCCACAAACAAGGCTGCAAAAATACATATTTTCCCAGTATCGCAAAATTTTTCCAAAAAAACCTTAATGTAACTTTTACTGCCCGGTAATCGTCTATCTTTAAACGATGAACCTGGCGCTCGACTTCGGCAATACACGTATTAAAGCCGGCCTTTTTTCGGAGGGCAGACTACAGAAAGTGTCGGTGTACAGGCAATGGGATGAACTACTTAACGGCCTTCCCGAAATAAAAATTATACAGCATTGCATTATTGGTTCGGTAACCGGCGCTCACGAAAAAGCGATGTCAGAACTTTCGCGCTTTTTTCCGGTTAGCCTGTTCACACCCCAAAGCCGCATTCCGCTTACCAACCGTTACACCAGCGCTCTTACCCTGGGTTCGGACCGCCTGGCCGCTTCCATTGGCGCCTTTTGCCTGAGCCCTAATCAAAATGTGCTTACCATTGATGCCGGTACCTGCATTAAATACAACTTTGTAAACGATCATAACGAATATCTGGGCGGAGCCATTTCTCCCGGAATCCCCATGCGTCTGAAAGCCATGAACCACTACACACACGCCCTGCCGCTGGTTGATGCCGATCCTGAATACGACCTGTTGATTGGCAGCAACACCCGCGAATCGCTGCTGAGCGGTGCCATTACCGCCACCGCCGCCGAAGCCGACGGCATGATACAACGCTACGCCGGGACCTTTCCGGATCTGGTTGTGTACATTACCGGTGGCGACGCCGCCTACTTGTGCAAGCAAGTTAAAAGTCGTTTCTTTGCCAACCAAAATTTACTCCTAAAAGGGCTTAACGCCATACTTGAATTAAATCTTGAAAGTTAAACTCCTTATACTTTTTATTGCCCTGTGGTTTGGTACCCTGGCGCAAAACAGCACGTACAGCCCTTATTCGCGTTACGGCCTGGGGCAGCTTGCGCCGCAGGTACTTGCCCACAACTCGGGCATGGGCGGGGCCTGTATAGGCTTAAAACCCGACTCTACCTCGCCCGTATTTATTAATACCGGCAACCCCGCCTCTTACGCACTCATTCGTTTTACCACGCTTGAAGTGGGCGGTCGTTTTTTTCTTTCTTCTTACAAAAGCAAAACCAGCGGACTAAACATCTGGAACACCGGCTTTGGCTACGGCACACTTGGTTTCCCGGTGCGCAATAACGGCGGCATGTGTTTTGGTATTATGCCCTACACATTTGTAGGTTACCAAACCAGCACGTCGGCCACCGAACCGGTGGTTGGCAATGTTACTTATCAGTACAATGGCGATGGGGGCCTAAGCAAAGCGTTTCTGGGCTATGGCGTTATGCCGTTCAACAAACGCTTGAATAAATTCAGGCGACGCTATCTTAATCCGCCCGATACTGCCAAACACCTGAGCCGCCTTGCCTATAAGGTGCGGGAGTTTAACTGCAAATGGCTGAGCGACCTTAGCATTGGTGTGAATGCAAACTATATATTTGGAAACATCAGCAACGCCACGCGCGTAATTTACCCCAACTCACTTTTATACAACAACACGTACCGCGAACGAACACTGGTAATGGGCGATTTTACGGGCAACTTTGGTGTACAAACGGCCTTTACCACCGACAGCGTAATGGACCGCAAAAGCCGCAAAAAAAGAATTGAGGAGGAAGTTAAAAAACTGAAAGCGCAGGGACATGCTGTTGACTCATCGGCATTAAGCGGACTAACACCATTTGCTGAAGATGTGATTGAATTTAAAGCCGACAGCATCAGGAAATACACACCCTTACGCAAGCGCGCTTTACGCGGAAAAATAAAACTATCCGCCGGATTTTTTATGAGTTTGAACAACAGCATGAGTGCGAAATACACGGCTGCCGCGTACAACTATATTCTTAACGGACAGGGAGAAGAAATTATACGTGATACAGCTTATTATCTGGCAAACCAAAATGGCACCATCACACTGCCGCTGGAACAAGGCTTTGGTTTAGGTTTAAAAAAAGGTGAGCGCTGGAGTTTTGCCGCCGACTTTGCCATTACAGCCTGGAGCGGTTACAAATACCTGAATGAAATAAGCAGCCTGAAGGATAATTACCGGGTGGCTGCCGGTGTTAATTATGTTCCTGAAAAATACGCATTCGGTAAGGGCTCTTATTTTAGCCGTGTTAATTACCGCTTTGGGCTTAACTACAACACCGGTTATATAAATGTAAACAATACCTCGCTGGCCGATTATTCGATCAGTGCCGGTGTTGGCCTGCCGGTAGGCGCTTCCAGATTTAACTCATCCATGATAAACTTGTCTTTGCAATATGGTCAGATGGGCTTTAACAGCACCAACAGTATAAAAGAAAATTATTTCAGGATAAACTTCGGCTTCACCTATTGCGATAAGTGGTTTCAGAAATTCAGGTACGACTGATGCGAAAAAACGCTCTTAAAATAGCGACCTTTCTTGTAATTATTGCCTCGCTCGGAGCCTGCACCAACGATTTGAGGGATGTGATGGCGCTGCCTAAAAATGAGCTGAGTCCATCGCAGGTGGGCGACAGCGTAACCATGCTTTATGTAGATAGTGCGCAACTCAAAGTGGTTGTGAAGGCCAATCGCATGCTGGTTTTTGACCGCCATGTAAAAGAGCCCCTTACCATTTTACCCAAAGGGGTATTTGTGACTTTTTTTGACGAAAACGAAAAAGTTTCGGCCACCCTGAAAGCCAACTATGGTGTGCGGTACGACCAGCGCCACCGCATGGAGGCAAAGTACGCTGTGGAAGTTGTGAATCGCAAAGGCGAAAAGCTGGAAACCGAAAGACTGGTGTGGGACGAAGGCTCAAAAAAAATACACACCGATGCCTATGTGAAAATAACCCGTGGAAAGAGCGTTATTGAAGGCACCGGAATGGTGAGCAATCAGGACTTTACACAATACGAAATTAAACACGTCATCGCCACCTGGCAGTTATAACACTATGAATCCCGATTTTCAAACAAAAGCATTCACGTTTATGGTGGGCATGTGGCTGGCGGCAACTTTGCTAAGCGCCATTTGCAGCGGCTATTTTATTATTATGCGCGATCGCTGGAGCGCCGTGTTTTTTTTCGGACTCTTTTTGTTTGCCGCCGTACAATATTTTATGCGCCGCAGGCAGCGCAAAAAACACGGCGAATACCTTAAGTTTAAAGAAGAACAGGAAAAGAAAAAATAGATGTGGTCCAAGGGGCCTGCATTGCCCGTTTGCTTCTGCCGCATTATTTCCCTACTTTTAAAATAACATTTGAACCTGCATGGCTTTTAAGATTTATACCAAAACCGGCGACAAGGGTCAAACCTCCTTAATAGGCGGAACAAGGCTTCCCAAGCATCACATTCGTATTGAAGCTTACGGAACCGTGGATGAACTGAACTCGCACATTGGTCTTTTGAGAGATGTGACCAGCGAAAGCAATACACACCTTTTACTGCTCGAAATACAGGACAGGTTATTTACTATTGGTTCTCATCTTGCCGCCGATCCGGGTAAAAACAAAATGCCTCTTCCTCCGGTTTTTGAAAGTGATGTTGAGCGTCTTGAAAAAGCTATTGATGCTATTGATGCTTCGGTGCCCGAACTAAAATCATTTGTATTACCCGGTGGGCACATGCATGTATCATACTGCCACATAGCCCGCTGTGTGTGTCGCAGAGCCGAGCGCGCCGTGTTGCGACTTTCTGAAAATGAACCGGTTGACGAACTCCATGTTAAATACCTGAACCGCCTTTCGGATTACCTGTTTATGCTGTCGCGCTGGATTGGTGTGCAAACCGGAGCTACTGAAACGCCCTGGAAACCTCGCACTGAATGATGAAAGCGCCGCAGGAAATAGTGAACCAGATGATGGCCGGCGACTATTTCAGTCAATGGCTCGGCATTGACGTGCAGGAAATAAAACTTAATTATTGCAGACTGGGGATGAAACTACGGCGCGAAATGCTGAATGGCTTCGGCATTGCCCATGGCGGCATCACCTACTCTATCGCGGACAGTGCCCTGGCTTTTGCATCCAACTCGGGCGGGAGAAAAAGTGTGAGTATTGAAACTTCTATTTCGCACCTTATCAGCCTGAAAGAAGGCGACGAACTCATTGCCATTGCCACACTTGAAAGCCAAACCGAAAAACTGGGTCACTACACAATAAAAGTGCTCCTGAAAGAATCCGATAAACCGGTAGCGCTTTTTAAAGGCATAGTTTACAGAACATCAGGCATTTGGTAACCGGATTCTTAAAGAATGTGAATTTATTTATTGTATTAAACCCCTACCCATGGTTGTAGTCAAAACATTAAAACAAAGCATATGAAAACGCTCAGATCAATATTACTTAGTGCAATATTACTAGGCAGCATGGCGGGTTTTGCCCAGCATGGACGGGGACATGGTCACGGCCATGGCCACCCTCACGGAGGTCGCAAAGTAGTGGTGGTAAAAAGAAGCCCATACAGGCCGGCGAGGTTGGTTGTGTATCATCCGGTTTGGCACCCCGCTTATGCCTGCAACCGTCGTTGGGTTTATTTCCCCAGGTACAACTTTTACTGGGATAACTGGCGTAATCATTATGTATTCTGGAATGGAACCATTTGGTTATCGCAACCAACAGCCCCGGCCATGATCGTGAACGTTAACCTTGCCAGCGAAAAACGTTACGAGCTAAAAGACGATGATGACGATGTGGACGATATTTATGCATCAAACGGCCAGCACAAAACGGAGTACAAAAACTAACGCAACAGCCTTTTAAGTTAAAAGCATACGCAACCCGGCGCCGCGGCCTCCAGAGGCTTTAGCACCGGGTTGTGTTAATTACTTACATGCCCTCACCGCTGACAATATCGCATCGGTCAACTTTCGCCGGGGTATAATAATCCTTATCTTTGCGGCACAATTGTTATGAAACAAGCCTATTTAATAAACGGTGTACGCACTGCCATCGGCAACTTTGGTGGCACTCTGGCACCGGTAAGAACCGACGATCTTGCTGCCTTTGTTCTGAAAGAACTTGCAAACAGAAATCCGGAAGTTGATTTTTCGCAAACAGGAGATGTGGTGATGGGTTGTGCCAATCAGGCTGGTGAAGACAACCGGAATGTGGCACGCATGGCCCTGTTGCTCGCCGGACTACCTCTTTCGGTGCCGGGTCAAACCGTGAACCGATTATGCGCAAGTGGATTAAGCGCGGCCATTGATGCTGCACGCGCCATTCAAACCGGCGATGAGCAACTGATGATTGCCGGTGGCGTTGAAAACATGACGCGCGGGCCTTTGGTGATGAGCAAATCTGCATCAGCATATGGCCGCGACCAGCAACTCTTCGACAGTAGTTTCGGCTGGCGTTTCATAAATCCTAAAATGAAAGAGATGTACGGCGTAGATGCCATGGGAGAAACCGCCGAACATGTAGCCGCGAAATATAAGATAAGCCGCGCCGATCAGGATAAATTTGCACTCTGGAGCCAGCAAAAGGCAGCCCAGGCCCTATCGGCAAAGCGCTTTGAAAAAGAAATTGCACCGCTTAGCATTCCTCAGCGCAAAGGCGATGCGCTGGTTTTTGCCAGGGATGAGTTTGCAAAACCAAACACAACAATAGAAGGTCTTTCGGCATTAAAACCGTCCTTCAAAAAAGATGGTTCGGTAACTGCAGGAAATGCGAGTGGACTGAACGATGGTGCTGCGGCACTGCTGCTTGCCGGCGAGGAAGCCATAAAACAATTTAATCTTACCCCGTTGGCCCGCATGGTGTCTTCGGCAGTAGTCGGCGTTGAACCCCGGATTATGGGCATTGGCCCGGTTGAGGCATCCAACAAAGCCCTGAAACGTGCCGGACTTAGCTTTAAGGATATTGACCTTATAGAACTGAATGAAGCGTTCGCAGCACAAAGTCTTGCCTGCACGAGAGCCTGGGGGCTCGACGACAATGATGCCCGTCTGAACATAAACGGTGGCGCCATTGCACTAGGGCATCCGCTCGGCATGAGCGGAGCCCGTATTTTGAACTCGGCGGCTATTGACCTGAACCTTCACAAAAAGAAATACGCCCTTGTAACCATGTGCATTGGTGTTGGCCAGGGCTATGCAGCCGTCATTGAAGCCTGTTAATTAAAAAACTATTCTTATGGTACACAATCTGTCACAAAACAACTCCATACTGAACCAGTTCATAGCCGAACTGCGCGATGTTGAAATACAAAAAGACAGCATGCGCTTCAGGCGCAACCTGGAGCGTTTGGGCGAAATATTTGCCTACGAAATCAGTAAAACCCTTCCTTTTGAAGAAGTTCAAACAACCACACCTTTAGGTATTGCTGACACAAAAATACTGGCCGAACAACCGGTGGTAGCCACCATTTTAAGGGCGGGGCTTCCGCTTCATTCAGGCCTTCTGAATTATTTTGACAGGGCGGAAAATGCGTTTATCAGCGCTTACCGCAAGCATCATAAGAACAACACGTTCGAGATTGCGCTGGAATATGTGGCGTGCCCTGAGCTGGATAATAAAACCGTGATTTTGTGCGACCCTATGCTGGCCTCAGGTTCTTCGATTGTATTAACCTACAAGGCGCTTCTTTCACGTGGAATTCCAAAACACACGCACATTGTAAGTGCCATAGCCAGCACAGAAGGCGTTGCTTACGTAAAACGCAACATGCCCAATAGCAACTTTACATTGTGGTGCGGGGCCATTGACGAGGAACTTACAGCTCATGCCTACATTGTGCCAGGACTTGGCGATGCAGGCGATCTGGCGTTTGGCGAGAAAATATAACAACCATGTTCCGAAAAGAACGAGTTCCATTTAAAACTTCCGGCGTACTAAGCAAGCTGGTGAACGACTACCTGGACAGGAATGAAAGCCTGCGCAACTTTTATAACTACTTCCCGGATCGCGCCGGATTTGCTGATTGTTTGAAAGCTTCACCCTACTCCAAGGTAGATCGTGAAACACTTTTTTCTGAGCTGGAAGAACAGGGCAAACTTGTAGCCAACACGTCGGCCTCAAGTTTCGGGAACATTTCAAAACTTAAATCCGGCACCACATACACGGTTACAACAGGGCATCAATTGTGTCTTTTTACGGGGCCGTTATATTTTATTCATAAAATCCATACAACCATTGGGCTTGCCAATTACTTAAAGCAACAATTTCCTGCGTACGATTTTGTTCCCGTTTATTGGATGGCGAGCGAAGACCACGACTTTGAGGAAATAAATCACTTTCACCTCTTTGGTAAAAAGTTAGTTTGGGAAACCGCACAAAAGGGCGCTGTTGGTTTTTTTACTACCGAAAGCCTGAAATCTGTTTTTGAACAACTCAAAGAAATTGCAGGTACAGCAGCCCATGCGCAGGCGGCGCTGTCGCTTTTTGAAAACGCTTACCTTAAGCACAACAATCTTGCTAATGCCACCCGCTATCTTGTAAACGAACTTTTTGGTAAGCACGGTCTTGTAATTGTGGATGGAAACAGTAAGCGTCTCAAGGAAATTTTCAAGCCCTGGCTGAAACAGGATATTTTTGATCAAACTGCCTTTACAGAAGTTAACAGGAACATTGACTCGCTTAAGGCGCTCGGTTATGAGGCGCAGGTTAACCCACGCGAAATAAATTGCTTTCTGCTGGATGAAAATAAGCGCACGCGCATAGAAAGAACCGAAAACGGATTTGGGCCTGTTGGAGAGAATAAAACTTTTTCCGAAGCTGAAATGCTGTCGCTTATCGAAAACAGCGCTGAAAAGATAAGCCCTAATGTTACTCTGAGGCCGCTTTATCAGCAGGTGATCCTGCCCAACCTCGCGTATATTGGCGGTCCTGGTGAACTTGCCTACTGGCTTGAGTACAAAGCTTTTTTTGATGCTGCAAACGTATTTTACCCAATACTGGTGCCCCGGAACTTTGTGATGTTGATTGATAAGGGCACACTAGGTAAAATTGAAAAGCTTGGATTTAAACCTGAAGATTTTTTCAGAAGCGAGAATGAACTAATAAATGTCCTCGTTGAAAGAACCGCAGGCACGTTTGATCTTGATTCTGAAAAAAATGACCTTCAAAAAGTGTTTGAAGCCATCACGCAAAAAGTCGGTGATATTGACAAGAGCCTCACAGGAGCTGCACAAGCCGAGTACCAGAAAGCACTAAACGGGCTCGACGGGATAAGCGGAAAAGCAAACAAAGCCATGAAGCAAAAATCTGAAACGGGGATCAACCAATTAAAAAACACAAGGCAAAAACTTTTTCCTCAAAATGTACCTCAGGAACGGTTTGAAAACTTTTCGGTTTATTTTCTCAAAGAAGGCTTCCCATTTCTTGAAGCTCTTTTCGAACATTCGGAAGCCCTGTCTGAATCGCAACTACTTCTGCTCCAGGAGTAATAATTCACAATCTAGTTTTCATTCCAGCATTTTTTTAACAAGAACGGGGCTGTTTTTTTACTTAAATTGCATTAAAACTGTCTGCATGAAAAAAAATTTACTCCTGTTTTTTGTTTGTCTGTTGAATTTTTTAACCAAAGCACAAACGCTTACCCAGGTTTACAATGAGCCCATTATTGGTGACATTGACCTTGAGTACCGGCTCGACACTTCAGGCGTTGGAGGTTCTTTACCCATAGGGGTTACAGGCAGTAATTGCACCTGGGATTTTACAGGTATTACAACCACAACCCTCGCTTCCTTAAGCTATTTAACGCCGTCTGCAACGCCAAACTACACTGATTACAACGGCTGCAATATTGTACAAAAAGATGGCACCTCTTACACTTACATGATGACTTCCAATTCACCCAATCAACAAGTGGAAATAGTAGGCATCACCTTACCATTGGGTACACTTAATTTTTCGGACCCGGCCATTCTGATACGCTATCCCTTAAGTTACGGCACCTCTCTGAGTGACCCCGTTGCCGGTGCATTTACCTCAACCATCACCAATGGCACTGCCAGTGGTAATATGACCATTGACGCGGATGGACTTGGTACACTAAAGCTACCGATGGGTATAACACTTAACAATGTGCTGAGGGTTCGTAACGTTTTGGATCTTTCTCTTTCTGCCGGGCTTTTTAGCTCCAAGGTTAAACAATTCTATTACAGTTATTTTACATCCACCAGTAAATTTCCGGTTCTTACCATCAACTATTCGTGGGTAAAACTTAATTTTTCGGGCACACCTACCATTAATCCTGTCGTAGATGGAAACATCGGTTTTTTTACTGCCGTTCCTGAAATACGACTAAATGATGTCAATTTGGTTTCGGTACTGCCCAATCCTGCTTCGAATGACTTAATTCTGACAGAAAGCATGCCTGGCAGCATCAGCAGCATGGAACTCATGAATGCGCAGGGGCAAATTGTATATCACGGTGCATTTACCAAACACCTGAATGTTGAACAATTTTCAAGGGGTTTTTACCTGGCCACGTTCCATTCGGGGTTCGCAATTATAAGAAAGAAAATACTTCTTGAATAATTTTTTACCCAAAGCTGTAACTTTAAATAGAATAACCCGTCTAACAACAAAACTTGATCCATGAAAAAAACAATTTACATTTTAGCATCGTTCTTTTTAACAGGGGCCTTAATCTCCCAAACCCTCACAACGGCCAATGATCCGGTTGCCGGCGACAAATTCACCAAAGTGACTTACGACACGGTGGGCACTATACCCCGCAATAGTGGGCAAAACCAAACCTGGAATTTTTCCTCCATGATTCAAAGCACTGCCGTAAGTACTACTTCTTTTATCGCTTATTCTGCCGTACCCATTTCCGCCACACAGTTTTCAGCGGCCACCGTGGTTGAAGATGATGGTAGCGGTTCTTATACATTTTACAAAACTACTTCCACACCAACCACACAAACTGAAATGATTGGTTATTCCGATGGCACTGTAACCCAAACATTTACAAACACTCTAATACAAACTATCTGGCCATTCAGTTACGGCAGCACCTTTACCGATGCGTTTGGGGGCACTATTACAGGCACCAATGTAAGCGGTTCGTTTAACGGAACAAATACTACTACCGGAAGCGGTACCGGAACCATCATGCTTCCAGGAGGCATAAATATGAGCAACATTCTTCAGGCCCGGATTAACAGTGTTATAAAAATGTCGGCTACCTACTCCTCCATTCCATTATCTTTTACCATCAATTCCACCTCATACAATTACTTTCACACATCCAAAAAATTTCAGATTGCATCCGTTAGTATTAACATTACTGAATCGGCCTTTGGTAATGATACGACCATTACCGTAAACCTCAATAAAGATGTGGCCATGGGTCTGACCGAAAAAAACTTCGATGCCCCATTTGCCATTTATCCGAATCCGGCTAAAAACGATTTTACCGTAAAGCTCACCAACAAAGACGCCCAACCCTGCCGTCTCCAGGTATTCGACTGCACAGGCAATGTTGTGAAGGCGTATGATTACGGCACTTCGGTAAACATACAGGATAAGATTGAAATTAAAGACCTGCCACGTGGGGTTTATCTAGTTAAAACCAGTCTGGGCGATAAGCTCTCGGTACGGCGACTGATTATTGACTAAGCCGTTTAGCCATTTAAACCCCGCCAGCATATACGTGGCGGGGTTTTTTATTTAGCCACGGCTGCATTATCTTTGCAGCGCTTAAATTTTAAATTCCGGCTTATGACCAAGAAACGCTGGCTACTTCTGTCAATCATTTTATTCCCCTCAGTATTGTGGCTTATACTTGAATCGAGTACCATTAACTCGCGCAAGCTACCGCATTACGGGCCGGGCAGTACCAATGCCAAAGGTGACAGTGTTTTTTATGAAGTCACTGACAGGTTTTACAACCTGCCCGACACCAGCAGACGCGATCCTGCTTTCATTTCTTTTGATACTCAGAAATACCCGCTTTTTTCGGTTATGTTTATTAGCAAACAATATCAGGCCGACTCGTACCGGCTTGCCGGTTTATGGGAGTATTTAAAATACAGTAAAGAAAAAGTGGAGCACATCCCTTTTTTGCTGGTGGTGGCGGCAACTGAAAAAACAGCACCTGTTTATGAAGATTTGAAAAAGCTCAGCGAAAGCAAAAATGTAATGTTTGCCACCTGGCCGCAGAAGAGTTTCGACAGCCTTACCCATGTTTTTTTTAAAGGAAAACCTTATTATATAGATTACAGCTTTTTTATGCTTATTGATTCGAAACGAAATGTGCGCGGTTATTATGACGGGCGCTACGTTGCCGAAATCAAAAGGCTGGCCGGGGAGTACCAACACCTCAGGCTTAAAGAGGAAAAACAGAAACTCATTAAAGAAAATGAAATTACTACCAAGAATTAGTCTGCTGGCGCTGGTTGGCAGTGCGATCATTTATTCCTGTAAGCCTGCGGGCAACACGTTGCTGCTTCCTGTTTACGGTGAAAAAACCACAAACGAAAACGGCGATACGGTTTACCACAGCATCGGTAAATTTGAGCTCACTAACCAGTGGGGCCAGAAAATCAGCGATCAAACCGTGAAGGGGAAAATTTATGTGGCCAATTTTTTCTTTGCCACCTGCCAGAGTATCTGCCCCGAAATGAGCAGTAATCTTGTTGATGTGCAGAAGGCTTTTTTAAATAATGATTCCATACTTATTCTGTCGCACTCGGTTAACCCCATGCACGATACCGTTGAGGTGCTTGAAAGTTATGCTATGGCTTATGGTGCGAAAAAAAACAAATGGCATCTGCTTACCGGAAACAAAAAAACAATTTACGACCTGGCCCGCTACGACTATTTGGTTAATGCCGTTGAGGATGATGGAAGCGCTGAAGGATTCCTGCACAGCGAACTTTTTTTACTCATTGATACAAATGGGCGAATCAGAGGTATGTACGACGGCACGAACAAGAGTGAGGTCCAGCGCCTGTTGCTTGATATCCGTTTGTTGTTAAAAGAAAGTGCCATGGAGAAAAAAAGCAATGCATAAAAAATCTCCGGTTTTGGCCGGGGATTTTTAGAAAATAAATCTGTATCCTGTTGTTATTTCGTGCCACTCTTATTGGCATCGCGTTCAATTGCCTCAAGGGTTTTCAGCATTTCTACCACCTGC
>CALMNJ010000229.1 GCA_937868675.1 uncultured Bacteroidota bacterium
CAGAGCTTCAAAGTTGCTTGCGGGCATAGCTATGTACTTGGTGCTATTTGCAATGGCCAAGCGTACTTTAACCACACTCGGCGCGTATGGATTTCTTTTCTTTTTGTCAATAAGGACACCGAGGCTAATAGCCAGCACTCCCTCGCGGCCATTGTCATAAGAAAGCACAGGGAAACTTATCTTTTTGCCAATAGTAAAGAAATTCAGGATGCGCTGTAAATATTCCTGTTTGTTCTTGAAACTCTTGTGAAGCTGCTCAACAGCTAACACCCTTGCCGAATTTAGTTCAGCTTCTCTCTCTTTAACCGCATGTTGGTACGCGCCTTCGCCCTGTTTCTCTTTAATCCTTAGTAGTTTTTTTTCAAGAGGGACTTCTCTTATCAACTCCTCGTACTTATCATTTGATTCGTTAATATCACCTTGCAGCCGTTCTGCCATCGCGCGCGTAAAATCATCAAGCAGGTTGCGCTTATGCTCCTCAGCATATTTACCTCCTAACGCTTCCTTCAAAAGATTTTCAATCTCATCCCTCTTGAAAGGCTTTTTCAAAATATTAGCTTCGACACGCTCCAAAATACTGTCGTCTCCAAAAGCACTTTCTCCTCCTTTACCAACTTTGATTATGCTGCTTTCTTTTGTTTCAGCCTGGAGGTTGAACGCCTCTACTTCAAGATCATATTCGCCAACCTGTTTTAAATATTCCACGTAGTCGTTGTATCGGTCTGTGATCTCCGAATAAAAGTCAGCCTGCATTTTGGTAGAAAGAACCGCTACACGTCCCGAAACTCTGTGGGCTGCATCCTCTGCGTACTCCTGGTCTTCCGCGCTGTCTTTCAGGCGAAGCGGATCGCCAATCAATTCATTTACTTCTTTGTTCTCAAGCAGGTATTCCTTTACCACCTTGTCGCCATATTTATTCAGGAAGTCTGGAACGTCTAAAATTTTCGTGCTTTGCTTTTGATTGGAAGTCGTATTCGCATCCAACGACTTTAATTTTTTCTGAAGCATCATCATTAAACGCTTCTCTGCGGGAATGGCAGAGATCATATAGTCGTAAATAGGCTTTAGTATTTGACCTGTGCGATTTATACGACCGCGCTTCTGCACTTCAATATTAATATCAAGCTCCGCCTGCAAGACGATCATCACACGCTGCTTCACCTGTTCCTTTGGTACTTTTTGCGTAACAATAGCGTGTGCTGATTCACCCGTGCTGCCGGACTGATTAATCATTAACACATCCACCTCATTGTTATTGAACATACGGAACGCATCATTGGCGGGAATCTTCTTTCGTGCCGTTACCATTCCTTTATCTCCGCTGGCGTTGGGCTGTACAGCTAACTTTCGCCCCGTTACTTCAGCAACAGAAAATCCGGCCTTTTCAATTTTTTGAATAATAACATCAATCGGACTAATGGTTATGCCGGTGCTTACCTGATTGATCTTTTCAAGAATACGGTGGTACTCAGCCTGGGCTTCAGGAGTAAACTCTGCCAGTTCAAATTTTTTGTATGTGGATGCGCCATTAATGTCCTTCTCTGTGTACCGCAGCACTCCATCCAATCCCCGGCGCAACACCTCGGAAAAGTCCATGTTAATAAGATCGCCGTCCCCAACCGCCAATCCCTGTTCGTTCTCCATTTGCTCAACAAAGCTTTCCATCGTTGAGGCGAAGGCGATGACGGGCTTTTTACCTTCTTTCAAACGCTCGATAGTTTTTTCTGCAACTGCTTCTGCCTTGAGGCTGAAAAGCATTTGGTTTATGACGTTGAATACCTTTGAGAAGTATGGGAGATTATCTACTCCAGCTTGCGATGTGCCTTCACGAAGCTCAACTTCTTTTCCCTCGGCAACTGCGATCTTGTCAAGTTCGTCAACTTGTTTATCAACGTGATTTTTCTGAAACGCAATAATCTCGCGCAATACTTCTGTTATAGCATCCGCTGTTTTGCGGTGCTTGTCCTCATATTGATCCAGGCTGATATAATTTACTTCTACGCCCTCGAAGGAACGCTCCCTGCGGATCATCTGACCTTCGGCAACCAACTGGCTTGATAAAACTTCCTGCAAGGCCACGCCTCCTTTCATTATTGCATCTACTAACTCATCGCGTGTCATGTTAGCCTCGCTAATGGAAGTCTTCATTGCGTAGATAGGCATGTTATCTGGTCGCTTTGCGAATGTCGCTGATAGAAATACAACGCCTCTGGTATCGCGCACAACACGCTGCATGAACTCTCCTGTATTGCTTGAGCCGCTTGAATTATGCGATTCATCCATAATCAAAAGGTTTCCGTTTGCAATCGCCATAAGGTAGGACGGCTTTTCAGGCTTTTTCTCCGGTGAGTTGAACTGCGAATAAGTTCCAACTACAAAATCATACGGAGGCGGCACTGTGCGGCTTTCAAAAATTGTACCTTGTTCGGTCGGGCCGAGTGCCTGGTAAATAATGTTTCCTTCTTCGTCTTTGATATCCGATTTCGCTTCGCGCCCGTTTATAATGAAGGGCTTTAAATGAGCCGATCCGATGGCGGAAAGATCGCGGTATATTGAAGAAAAAAGACTTGCCTTTTCCGTAATGAATATCGGCTTTAACCCTTGCCTTACACCGTAGCGTATCATAGCAGCCGCGATGCGGCCTTTACCAATTCCGGTCTGATCGCCGATTATCATTCCTTGTCCACGCGCTTCGATATTATAAATAGCCATTGCGACGGCATCAATCTGTTCCGCCGACAAAGCATTGCAGAGATCGCCATGCGTTCCATACCCCAGGCGATGCCTTACGAAATTGTCCATGTTGCCGCCAACATCTTGTTTAATCCTATTTAGAGCGGCCTGTGTTTCAAAACTCATGGAATCGGGAACCTGCGTGTTAAGCACCACACACGCATTGGAAGAAGGTATGTATGGCGAGCCTAACTCATCACCGTCAAAAAGCCTTTCAAGTGCCTTCGCTTCGCGCTCTAATTCGTTTATATCAATCATTTTTTGTTCTTCTTTTGGTTGTTCAAATTCTTTTTCATCCATGAGGGCGGTAACTCGGTCATATAATTCCTGGAATGTTCGTACAATGGTATCGCGCTCCTTCTTATAAACAGGAGCCGCGCCTTCTTGCTTTTCTTTTCTTCCGCTAATGAGAATAAGGCGAACAGGTACTCCTGTACCTTGCCTTGTGTAAAGTTTTTTTCCGTCTATCTGTATTACATCCTCGACGTGGTAAAAATGATAGAGGCAGTTAAAAAATAATCGGTTCTTTCCTTTCTGTATGCGGCCTAATTCGTCCCAGCGTGTATGACCGCCGATTATGATAGCGGCCTTTCCATCATTGGCCATTGCTTCCAATGCTCGCAAGGCCATCAAGTGATCCAGAACCCGGATAGGAAATCCTTTGTAATCAACTTCCTGTTCCAATATTCCGAACGGCGGGTTTGTAAGCACCGCGCTGAAAGTTCCTTTAAGGTCGATGTAAGAAAAGTCTTCCGTTGCATCGCGGTTAAAGACATTGGCAAATCCTTGTGTCCGTAAATTTCGGTTGCGGATATAATCAATTTCGTTCACATAAATTCTCTCTGGTTTTCCTGCCACCGTAAGCAGGCCGTTACCTGCGCTTGGTTCAAAAGCGTAGCCGCCCTTTTTGTCAAGGTTCGGAAGACCGCAATAAATTCCCATCAAATAACCAATAGGAACTGGTGTGGAATATTGCTGAAGCATAACGCTCTGGCTGGTACGGTGCGAAAGGATCATCTGGTCATTGTAGAGTTGCACAATGCGTTCATACTTTTCCAAAGTTGTACCCTCACCCAATGCTACTTCGCGTCCAATATTAGCGATTGCCAATTCTGTTAGCTCTTTAATTTCGGTGAGATCAGTTATCTTAAGCGAACGCGCAAGGTTTTCAATGCTTCGCTTGTTATGCTTGTAGCCAACTCGCAAATCCTTTT
>CALMNJ010000230.1 GCA_937868675.1 uncultured Bacteroidota bacterium
TAAAAAGGCCACTTTAGAAGATGCGGCCTTACTGGCCGCATTAAGAGTGGAATTCCTGGAAGATTTTTTTGGCAGACAGGGCAATGCCGAACGACAAACATTAATTGGCGAACTGGAGTTGTATTTTAAAGAGCATCTGGCTGGTAATTACATAAGCTTCATGGCTTTTTCAGATAACGAGGCTGTTGGTGTTGGAGCCATGATTGTTAGGTGGCAGCCGGGTAATTTTAAGAACCCATCCGGACGTTCGGCTTACCTTTTAAATATGTACACCAAACCGCATTGGCGGCGACGTGGTATTTGCAAAAAGATACTGGATTTACTGGTAACAGAAGCCCGAACGATGGGGCTTGGCCTGCTGGAGCTACATTCAACTCAGGATGGAGAACTTGTGTACCCTGCCTGGGGGTTTGCTCTTCATCCTGAACCTACTTACAGGTTGTATCTGAAATAATGTTTATTGTTGCGATGTGTGGAAGCGGAGTTCGGATAGGTTCATTTTCTTTTCAACCAGTTTTTTATACGATCCCTTTTTGATCAGTGTGGCTGGTATGGCCCCGCTCCACTGTTTCGAAATCCTGTCAATATAATCGTTGCCGTTTATTTCATCCAGCAACACACACTCGGTTTTTATATTTTTCTTCAATAAAGTACCAGAATGCATGGCCTGCAATTTTGGGGATTTACTTTTTTATCGATTTCTTCCTTAAAGTCAAGGCAAACCAGCAACACTTTTAGTTTTTTATTTTCAGTGGTCAGGCTATCAAATGCCGGAAGTTCCTGCACACAAGGTTTACACCAGGTAGCCCAAAAATTCACCACATAGGTTGTGTCAGCGGGCTCAATACGCTTCAACAAATCTCCAAGTTTATATACAGCAAGCACTTTTTGGGCGTTTGCCAGCATGGAGCCAAGAAAAAAACTAAGGATTATTGCCTTTTTTAAACGCATATTCCTCTAGCAAAAGATCCATGTCCTTAACCATCCGGCCTACTTCCAGGCTATCGGTTCCATCATAAAAGCCACGTATGTGACGGTTCCAGTCAACCAGGGCAAAGTTCTGAGTGTGAACAAAATCATCCGCACCACCGTCACCTTCCGAAGCATCCAGCAGATAGCTTTTACGGGCCAGATCGTACAATTGCTTTTTGTCTCCGGTCAAAAAGAGCCAGTTTCGGTTGGTTACGCCGTGCCTGTTGGCGTAGTGTTTTAAGGTAGCCGTGCTGTCGGTTTCGGGATCCACCGTGTGGCTGAGGATAAGCACCCTCCCATCGTTTTTATAACGCTTGTAAACATTTACCAGGTTGTCATTCATAATTGGGCAAATGCTTTGGCAGGTGGTAAAGAAAAATTCAGTTACGTAGATTTTGTTTTTTACGCTGTCCTCATTTATCGTTAGCCCATCCTGATCGCTGAACCGAAATGTACCTACTGTGTGATAAGCGCTGTCGCCTCCGGTTTTAGCATATTTGGGGCCATAATAAGGCAAATACATGATGGGTGTTTTATCGCTTTTGGAAAGCCAGAACCACAGCAGGAAACACACCGGAATGATGGCAAGTAGCCAATAATACTTAACTTTGGGATTCATAGTGTAAAATTACGTACTAATTTTTGATATGGCCATTTTCAACACACGTCGCGGACAGGAAAAAGAACTTGGTTTTGGCTCAAAAAACTATAATGAGTCGGTTCGTTTTATCAATAAAGACGGCACCGTTAATATACGCCGCACGGGATTGAACGGGCTTAGAAGCCTTGATGCTTATAGCTGGCTGATAACGGCAAGCGGCCTTAAGCTTAGCCTGGTTATTACCTCCGGTTACATCCTCATCAACTTGTTATTTGCCTGCGTGTATTATCTGATTGGCCCGCAAAACTTTGGCGGGCTTGATAACAGCTCGCCAGCACAGCAGTTTATGAGTCTTTTTTTCTTTAGCGCACAAACCATTACTACCCTTGGCTATGGGCACATTCATCCCATAAGCAATTCGGCCAGCACGGCCGCATCTGTTGAATCCTTGCTTGGGTTGCTGAGTTTTGCCATCGCCACAGGTATTCTCTTTGGACGTTTTTCGCGCCCGCGCGCTCACTTGCTTTACAGTAAAAAGATACTTATTTCGCCTTATGACGAAACTACCGGGCTTATGTTTCGCATTACCAACCAGAAGCAATACGAACTTATTGAAGTTGAAGCCAGCGTTTCTGTAACAATGAAAAACCCTGAAACTAACCGACGGGATTTTTATTCGCTCAAGCTCGAGATAAACCGGATTAATTTTTTGCCATTAAGTTGGACCATTGTGCATCCCATAGAAAGCGACAGCCCTATAAAAGGCCTTACTGCCAGAGACTTTGAGGAACGTGACGCCGAGTTTCTGATTCTTATTAAAGCTATTAACGATACCTTCTCGCAAAC
>CALMNJ010000231.1 GCA_937868675.1 uncultured Bacteroidota bacterium
ACAAGTGCAATACTATCATTCAAGAATTTCATGTCGTATAAGGTTTCTTTAAATGGCGTTGTAAATCGCGACCAGGTTTTGCCAAGATCTGTTGTTTTCAAAATTACGCCGGAGCCCGTGTAATTATTCCCATCAAGTCGGGTTCTCGCAGTTAAATAAACTTCATTCCCTTTCCTAATACATATCCGAGAACAGGCATCAATGGGGGCCGAAAGGTCTGCGCCTGTAAAAGAATACTCCTTCCACGTTACACCACCGTTTATTGAAACTAAGAATGAAGCGTAAATATCTGCGATGTTGGTTACTGAAAATATTGTGTCCTTGTTAAGAAACTCAAAATCAATCGGTGAACATTGTCCCAAACCTGACGGTGGACCAACACCTAACCACGTTTGTCCCCGGTTAGCAGAAATTCTAATGGCGCAGTCCACTACTGAACTTCCTATAATTATAGTGCTATCTCCGAAGACTTCAACCCCGTATATATATGTGTCCGGCCATGTTCCTTGTGAACAAGTGGCAAAACCATTATTAGTCCTAAGACACTTTTGGTTGGTATGAAATGAAATACCATTCAAGGTATCAAAAAACTGTGTAACCCCTGAATAAATAGCTGGGCTGGTTATGTCATATTTTTTTGTCCAGGCATATCCGCCGTTTACGCTTTTCCAATAGGTCAGGTTAAGGTTTTGAAAGGAGCTTGCCGTCATATAGAGAACACTTGTGTCAGGACGGTTAACCATGAACCTGTAATTGCTGTTTGGAAAGACTGGTACGTTTAACGGAATGACGGAATTACATTCCCCATAGCACTTTCCCAGATAGGACTTCAGCCCTGAAACGAGAACATTCTGTTGGTACTTGGAGATGCCAAGCAGATCATCAGAAGTACCCGTATTAATAACGATGATTTGCGAATAAGAAATACTCGTAAAAAAAATCGCTAATAATACGTGTACCTTCTTCATATTATTGTTTTATGAACTTCTTTGTCGTCGTCTTCCCGTCAATGTTGATATTATAAATATACAAAGAATTAGGAAGATTTGAAACATCATGCGTTACAAGAGTACGTGAAGTTTCGGTTTTGCCTGAGTAAACTGTTTTCACTTTTCTGCCCATGATGTCGTATATATCAATCGTGATGTCACAAATTCTGTCTGTGTAAATCTCTAAAGATTGGCTTCCTGAAGTTGGATTTGGGTAAACGCTGATTTCCCTGTTCGATAAAGTTTCCTTTTTGATTGCCGTATGTGTTCCTTGTGTATAGTTTCTCACAAGTACGCTGTACTCAGCCCAATTTCCGGGATTTCCTTGAATGTATGCAGTATCAACAGGCCACCAGCCAATAGGAGTATTTCCAACTTTTACCTCATAGACCCATCCCTCTAAAACGGCTTGTGTTTGATTTAAGCTTAGAATTTTAGTTTTTTGTCTTGGCGTCAAATAATTTGTTCCGCTTACAGTAGAATATAAATTCCATGTCACAGATGAACTGGGGCGCGGCCAATATGCTATTATAGTATCTTGCGAACTTATAGCATGATTAACTGTAGAGGTTATCCTGTAAGGTTTGATATTATAAACTCCTGCCTGATAAAATGGATAGGGAGCAATAGCATGTTCAAATCGCTCTATAAGATTTGCAGTTACAGTTGATCCCGACTGCGCCTTTGAAACGGTATAGGGAGAGAGATTGTTGGTTCCAAAATGAAGCAGATCGTGATACGGTTTTTGGATCTTTCTAAGTGCCTTGCCGACATTTAGCCTTCCAAATCCTGTTAACCTGTCATAGCCTGTGGAATCGGTATCTGTTGCAGTTAATTGTAAAATTGCTTCGCAGTCTTCGGGAGCCATATTTCTATAGTTTGGTCCTCCGGTCGTATCGTTCAGGTAACTCATCATTAAACCAACTGCTCCTGAAACGTGAGGTGCGGCAGCCGAAGTCCCACCAAACGATTGCCACTGACTTCCTCCGGTAACAAGCTCCCAAGTAGTTGTTATAAGCGAACCTGAAGCAGGGGCCGCTACGTCAACATCCCCACCCCAAGCGGAAGTGAACTCGCAATTAAAAGGACCAGCAATCGCAGCCGTATCATGTGCAAATGCACCGTTAGTGCCTGTGCCCGTCGTACAGATTATCCAATCATCATCACAATTTGCTGGATATGTTAGAGGAGTGAAGTATGAGTTACCTCGTGCCCCTATCGCGGTAACTTTCATCCGATTTATTTTATGAATTGCCTCTTTGAAAAGTGTTATGCTTTGATTGACAAAACCGGGGTCAATCGATGGTGTTTCCAATCCCCAAGAATGGTTTTGAAAGTGGACACCATAGCAATAAGGATAAACTGTATTAGTACCTGGGGCTTGTGCGCCCGCAACAATAGCGTTAGCAATGTAACTCAATGGTACAATTACAGGGGAAATAGTTGGTGAGCCTCCAGGGTCCATAATTGCTAAGTTGTAAATGCTCACGCCTTTTGAACCGATTGAATCATTACCACCAGCTATGCCGGCTATACCACTTACGTTGTTTCGCTGCGCGCCGATAATTCCACCTACAGAAGTGCCGTGCCAGTCGGCACTATTTGTTAGAGATTTTAGGGGCACGCCAAAAGTAAAATTATAACCATCTATCACTTTGCTGGACGAAGGATTAGTACCGTCATAGTTAAAATCCCTATGATCCCACCCCATTGGAGTGTCATATATTCCTGCACGAACAAATGATCTACCACCGCTATGTATTACGTCCCACGCTTCCTCAGCATTAACATGAGCATTGGGATAAACGGTGTTGTTACGAATCGAATATTGCTGGCTGTATAAACTGTCATTTGGAGTTGCAAGAAATTTTGCAAGAAAATTAGGTTCAGCGTAATGTGCAACGGAAGTCAGATTATTGTTGAAAACACCGCCTACGGTAAGCACTCCGTAGTTAGGAGGAAACTGCAAAAGCATTGCTGTCCAGAGATCAGGAACATCAATGGTCTCATTCAAATGAGAAATCTCGGTTGTATCGCCTGCTTGTAAAGTCGGGAATATTTTAATGGCCTTTACATTGCACTCTACACCTGAACAAATGTTAAACTCATCGAATGCAGCCAATACAGCCGAGTTCGCAGTACTTGTCAAAAAATCCGACAAACTGCCAAATTCTTTTCTTGAATTATTTATTGCAGATGTATTCAGTGCCGAAGGTTTAAATCTCACGATTAATTCTCCATCCTTATATTTTATTTGTCCGTAGTTTAACTTTGCTGTGTCAAGTTCCATTTCTTCATAGTGGTCGGTCAGGTATGAATCAGCAGCAGCGTCCACCACTGAGATAATGAAAACTCCATCTGTGGTAACATCAATGTCTGAAGGAAGTATATCTTTTGTGTTATCACTAACTTTTCTTTGCCATGATTTTTTTCCATTCGCCCTTATTTTTCCGACCACAACCTGATTGAAACCAGACTTCCCTTTTTCTCCCCCAATAAAATAGACATCTCCACTTACGTTAGTGCAAAGTTTCTTAATGATAGCATCTCCGCTGTTATCTTCGCCCGCCTGAAAATCAGAATTAATGATATTTCCATTTGAACCATTGAGCCGCCAGTGATACATTTCTTTCACATTATTTGTCTTCGTGGCATAACCACCCACTAATACGTTTCCATTTGTAGGGTCTAAAGCAATTGTGTTACCAATATCGTCGAATCCATGAACGTCAACTGTTCTTGTCCAGGCTATTGAGTAGTTTGCATTGATCTTTACTGTTTTCATATTAAAGGTTGTACCACTCAAGGTTTTTCCAGTTATGTAAAGATTGTTGCTATTGTCTTTAACGTAAGATAGGGCCTGATCGTAAGGGGTTCCTACCAAATCTGTGCGACTATCGGAAATATAGCTGAGGGTTGTACCGTCAAAAATAGCTACGGCGTATGCACAAGTTATTGCAGAACTTTGACTTCCCCCGATCAATAAAACATTTCCCGTACCGGTATCAATTTCTATTCCAAGAGCAACCTCAATTAGGTTTGTGTAATCGTAAATTCCGGGTGAGCCAATAGGCGAAAGGCTTGTAGGATTTAGCTGGACAACGCAATAGTCGAAACCTGTTGTATTGTTTTCGTTTGTGATGGCAACGAGTAGATTGTTGGTTGTTGGGTGAATTATAAGTGCAGTCCCAATGTCATTTTTTCCGTCACCCCCCGCCCATGTTGTTGCATTTATCAAAGATCCAGCAGAACTATAACGTAGAACAACTGCGTCATAATTAGTTGTGCCTCCGTTATCTGTTGTTCCACAAACAAAGATTTCTCCGTTTGAGGCAACGTAGAGATTAACTCCGTAATCATTCTGACTGCCTGTTGAGTTCCAGGTTGAAGAAAATATCACATTGCCGTCCGCATCCAGCTTTCGCAGGAATATATTTTCCCCCTGCCCGGTAACGTAAGTATGACCAACTGTAATAATATCCCCGTTACTATTTGCAATAGACTGACTCCATTGGATTCCAAATGGATTCAATATTGGATTGAAGACAGGATTGCCATAATTGTCCTCATAGACCCGGTTGACGAAAACGCCCTGTGCTAATACCTTAGCCGATAA
>CALMNJ010000232.1 GCA_937868675.1 uncultured Bacteroidota bacterium
TTATCGCTTCGTTTAACGAGATTCAGGAAAACCTCAACAGCATTAAGGAAAAGGAAAAAATCGTAAACAAGAGTGCTGCCACCGGCGATGTGAAAAGTAAACAGGATCAGATTAAAGAGGATATTCAGGCTATTTATGACCTGATGAACAAGAACAAAAACCGTATTGGCGCCCTTTCTCAAAAGCTGAAAGACTCAAATCTTAAGCTTGAGGGTATGGAGAAGATGATCGAGAATCTTCAAAATGCCATTACCATTAAGGATGAAGAAATCAACGATCTTAAAAATAAAATTGAAGGCCTTAATATTGAGTTGGCAAGCCTTAATACAAACTACAAGGATGTGGTAGCCGAAAGCGCCGCCAAAACCGATGCCCTCAATACCGCATATTATGCCATAGGCACTAAAAAAGAACTTATCGAGAAGAAGGTGATTTCAAAAGAAGGTGGTTTTATAGGGCTTGGTAAAACAACCAAGGTAAGTGAAGACTTTAACAAGGAATACTTCACCAAAATCAATATTGAACAAACGACCAGTATTAATCTTGGTGCCAAAAAAGTAAAAGTGCTTACCTCTCACCCCAGCAAATCTTACAAACTGGTTGGTGAAAAACCAATCGAGAAACTTGAGATAACCGATGCCCGGGAATTTTGGAGCAGCTCAAAATACCTTGTTATTATTATCGAATAACAATTAACCGAAAATTGTAAAAGAGCCGTATCAACCGATATGGCTCTTTTATTTTACAACCATACCGTTAATCAAAACCGTGTCAATGGTTTCGGACCCAAAGGCATAAGGTATAAAGCCAAGGCTGCTTACTGCCTTGGTGATAATCAGATTGGCAAGTTTTCCGCGTTCAATAGAGCCTGTTTCCTGCGACACCCCCATAGCGTGAGCGCCGTTGATAGTGACAGCGTTCAATGCCTCTTCAGGATTTAGTTTGTATTGTACGCAGGCCATACTCATCATTAATTTCATATTGCCGGTTGGGCTGCTGCCAGGGTTGTAGTCACTGGCAAAGGCAAGTGCAAGTCCTCCATCAATCATTTTGCGGGCAGGTGGCAGCGGCAAACCCAGAAAAAAAGCTGCGCCCGGCAGTACCGTGGCCATGGTGTTGCTGTTCCTGAGGAGTTCAATGTCTTCATCACTGCAAAATTCGAGGTGATCAACACTTGCCGCTCCATATTCAACGCCGGTTTTTATGCCTCCGCTGTGGCTAAGCTGTTCGGCGTGTACTTTGGGCACAAGCCCATGTTTTTTGCCGGCTTCTAAAATAGTTGCCGTTTCGGTGGCGCTGAAATAATTGCGCTCACAAAACACATCTATAAAATCGGCAAGCCCCTGTTTGGTAATTTCAGGAATCATTTCATTTATCAGCAATTTAATGTAGCCTTCCTTATTATTTTTAAATTCAGGTGGAAGGGCATGGGCCCCTAAAAAAGTGGCTTTCACCGGAATGAGGTTCAGGTTGCGGAGACGTCTTATTACCCGCAGCATTTTAAGTTCACTTTCCGTGCTTAGTCCATAACCGCTTTTTATCTCAATCGAACCAGTGCCCTGCCTGATCACTTCCATCAGCCTGGTATGCGATTGTTCAAAAAGCTCATCTTCGGAGCTGTTCCTTAATTTCTGGGCTGAATTAAGAATGCCTCCGCCTCTTAATGCAATCTCCTCGTAGCTAAGTCCGTTGATGCGGTCCACAAATTCCTGTTCGCGGTTGCCGGCGTACACAATGTGGGTGTGGCTGTCGGCAAAACAAGGCATCACCATTTTTCCGCTGCAGTCTATCACTTCCAGTCCGCTCCAATCTGTAATGCCCGGAAAATCGTCCATGCTGCCAAAGTCGGCAATCTTTCCGTCTTCTGCAGCCAGCCATGCATTATTAATTGAAGGCAGCACACTCATTTCATTACCTTTTAAAAGTTGAGGCGAGTGATCGTAAGTGCCCAGCAGGCGGGAAATATTCTTTAAAAGTAGTTTTTGCATACTATTTTGTCAGGCATTTCGTTATGGGGTCAAATCTCCGAAATTTGGTCTAATATGTACTAAAAAATTTTATTCCCGCTAGGGGTAAAGGCCGGGATAAGTTGTCTAGACAATAATATGCATTTTAAACTCAGATACATTGTTTTGTTTTTAATGGCTTGCTCATTATCAAATTTATTGCTGGGGCAGGCAAAATTCACCATTAGCGGTTATGTAACCGAGAAGGGCAGTCATGAAAACCTGCCGGGTGTAAGCGTGTATCAGGCGGGTACCCGTTTTGCTACTACAACAAACGCTTACGGTTTTTTTTCAATTACGTTACCTAAATGCGATACCGCCACCCTTGTTTTCGGATTTGTGGGATACACCAGCCAGTCAAAACAAATTAAGCTGGATAAGAATTTAAGCATTAACATGGAGCTTCCGGCTGCCAATGAGCTTGACGAGGTGGAAGTGGTGGCAAAAAAGAATGAACCAATAAGCCAGGACGTGCAAATGAGCAAAATTGACATCCCGGTCGAAAAAATAAAGGAAATCCCTGCCCTGCTTGGCGAAAAGGACGTACTGAAAGTGTTGCAACTGATGCCCGGCGTACAGAAGGGGAGCGAAGGCAGCAGCGGTTTTTATGTGCGCGGGGGCGGTCCGGATCAGAATCTGATTATCCTTGACGACGCCACGGTTTATAACGCTTTCCACTTGTTTGGTTTTTTTTCGTTGTTCAATGGCGATGCGCTTAAGAGTATCGAGCTTACCAAGGGCGGATTTCCGGCCCGTTATGGTGGAAGGCTCTCGTCGGTTCTTGATATGCAGATGAAAGACGGAAACAAAGAAAAGCTGCATGGCGAAGCGGGAATTGGTATTATTTCATCGCGCCTTGTGCTCGAAGGGCCCATTATCAAAAATAAATGTTCGTTCCTTGTTTCGGGGCGCCGAACCTATATTGACGCTTTGGTGTATCCCTTCGAACCTGCCAAAACAAAAGGCGGGTATTATTTTTATGACCTTAATGCCAAAGTAAATTACATCCTAAGCGATAAGGATAAGCTTTACCTGAGCGGCTATTTTGGGAAAGATAAATTTTACGCCGATATTAAAGATGAAAGCTATCGTAACCAAACTGCGCTGGGCTGGGGCAATGCCACTGCCACACTGCGCTGGAACCACCTTTTCAGCAATAAACTTTTTGCCAACACTTCACTTATTTTCACTGATTACAAGTTACTCATCAGCGATTTGCAGGCTATTGGTACAAGCACTTACAGCCTGAGATACAGCTCAGGTATCCGCGACTATACAGCTAAAATTGCTTTCGATTTTTTACCCAATCCCTCACATTTTATCAGGTATGGAGTTAATTCAATATACCATCGTTTCACGCCGGGGGCCGTTGTTTTTAAGGGCAATGATATTGGTGATTTCTCAAGCACCAAGCTTATTGAATCGCTTGAAAGTGCTGTTTTTATTGAAGACGACTGGAAGATGACTGCCAAATGGCGCGCCAATTTCGGTTTCAGGCTTTCGCACTTTAACGTGCGCGGCGAAAATTATCTTAATCCCGAACCCAGGGTATCATTCCGTTACCTCATTAAATCTGATCTGTCGGTAAAGGGAAGTTTTGCGGTGATGAATCAATACGTTCATCTGTTATCCAACACAGGCATTGGCCTTCCGACCGACCTTTGGGTGCCGGCCACAAAAGGAGCCCACTACATGACTTCGATACAAGGGGCGGCCGGTATTTCAAAGGATTTTCTGAAAAAAGGCTATGACGTATCGCTTGAAGGGTATTACAAAAAAATGAATCATGTATTGGGCTACAAAGAAGGCGCTAATTTTTTATCCATTGGCGGCAGCAATGGCGATAATGTGAGCTGGGAAAAAAATGTAACAAGCGGGCAGGGCTGGAGTTACGGAACCGAGGTGCTGATACGCAAAAACGCCGGCAATTTTACCGGATGGATTGGTTACACTTTGTCGTGGACCCAACTGCAATTTGACGAGTTGAATTTTGGAAAGAAGTTCTATGCCAGATACGACCGCAGGCACGACATTTCAGTTGTGGGAATTTATAAAATAAACAAGCACATTACGGTTTCGGCCACCTGGGTGTATGGCACGGGGAATGCCATCACACTTCCACTCAACACGTATGTAACCAATATGTATTCTCCTTCAGGAACAGGCAGCCTTACCATTCCATTTAATCAGGCGGCGGTTTTTGACGTGCAGGATTACGGTCAGCAACGAAACGCCTATCGCATGAGTCCCTATCACCGCGCTGATATCGGTATTCAGTTCAATAAAAAGTTTCCAAAATTTACACGTACATTCGAGTTGAGTTTCTATAACCTTTACAACAGGAAGAATCCGTTTTTTTATTTTATACAGACCAATCAGGATGGCGTAGCTGAGTTAAAACAGCTTTCACTTTTTCCAATAATTCCGAGTGTTAGCTGGACCGTAAAATTTTGATGCCATGCAACTATATATGAAATCAGTTTTCTTTACTGCGCTAACCGCCCTCACGTTGATAGGTTGTGTTGAAAAGGCAAAAATTTCGCTTCCCAAAGCGGAAACAAAACTTGTGGTGAATTGTTTTATAAGCCCGGGCGACAGTGTTGTAATGGCCACGGTGCGCCTGTCGCAACCTAAATGGCAGTACAGTGTAAATATTGGTGCTCTGGTTGACGACATCAGCGATGCAAGAGTGATTATAACCGATGGTACGGTTTCCGACACGCTTACCTATATCAGTCAACTTCATTTTTATAGTACCGGAATTAATGCGATTACCATTCAGGAGGGAAAATCGTATAGCCTGACGGTAACTACACCCGACGGTAAACAGGTGAGTGCGTCAACCTCGGTACCGGTTGGTAAATTCGGAATAGAGTCATACAAAGTAACCATCATTAGAAACAAGCCTTCGTTACTGGAATACAGCACAGAATTGATCGTAAATGATATTCCAGGGGCAAGCAGTTACCTTGCGGTTTACGAAAAAAATATACTCGCAATAAAAAACGACACCTCAAAATTTTTTAATGATACGAGCAGTATAAGCGGAGGGTATTACCCACATTTTGAGAACGATGAAAATATTGCCAGAAGCAGATTTGTTTACAGTAATCAGGTGCGGTACGATATTGGGGGCGATACCATTCTGTTTTCGCGCCATTATATAGAGGTGCTGAATTGCAGCCGCGAATTTTATCTTTATCACAGCAGCCTTACAAGGGCAATCGAAAGTTCAGGTAATCCTTTTGCCGATCCGGTGATGATGTATTCTAACTTCAACAACGGATTTGGGTGTTTCGGTGCCTTTTCAAAAACAATTGTTGACAGGCGTATCAGGCCTTAGCCAGTTAAACCCGAGCGTTAAGCGGATAGGTTGGAATACCTGTGTTTTGAAAAGAATAGAATCCGGAACTTATTGTAAAAAGTAATTTAACAGAAAACAATTTATTTTCAAGCCTTTGTGATAATAAAATGCAATTGGTTTCGTTGAATCATAAAGCGTTTAGCTCTTAATCCGGCTGCGGGAAATTAATTTTAAGGGTTAAATGCTGCCTCAGTAATTTGTCATTAAAAAAAATAAAAGCCATTAAATCATGAAAACGGTTTTCTGTATTCTGATCGCGTTACTGTTGGTAACGGGTACAATTAAATCCCAAAAAAGCGATTCATCAGGGATTAAACCAATGCCACACCATGAACTGGGTTTAAGTGTATTGTATCCTTCGCTCGTAATTCTTGGTGGTACACCAACAGGCAATACCTTTTATAATAACCTTTGTTACCGTTACAGAATGACGCCGGGCACAAGTTTGCGGGCATTTGTTGGTACTACCTTTACGGGAAGCATGAACAGTGTGCGTGAAGGAACGGTTCGCGTACAGCCAGGAAATCAAAAGTATCTGGCATACACAGAAGTGCAGATGCCTTCAAACTGTCAGTTTGGATTGGGCTATGAATACCTCATTGGTGAACGCAAGGTGAAACTGTTATTAGGCGCCGATTTTGTTTACAATAACCAATTTATTAAAGAAATTTTTTATTACACCAAAGCGAACGATTCGTTAAAAATTACACCAACCCGTATTGACACGGGCTCTTATGTGAAAGCAGAAAACCTGAATAAATTTGGTACGGATTTGCGCCTTGGCATGCGTTATGAAATGAACCGGCACTGGGCTCTTACTGCCGACTGTGTGATCTCGCAACGGTTTTACAGAAGACCAACCCCGTTGGGCCTGACAAGTATTTACGATTTTAATATTGCCCGTTTGGTTTCGGATGTAAGCCTGTTTTATAGGTTTTAGAAGGCTTCAAGCTTATTTTTTATCTTTGCTCCATGGCGGGCAATTCCTTTGGCGATATTTTCAAACTCAGCACCTTTGGCGAAAGTCACGGACCGGCTGTTGGCGGTATTATTGAAGGATGTCCGGCCGGTTTAAAAATTGACTCTGATTTCATTCAGAGTGAATTAAATCGCCGTAAACCCGGTCAATCCGCCATTACCACACCACGTAAAGAGGATGACAGCTTTGAGTTTTTGTCGGGTATTTTGAATGGTATGACACTTGGTACCAGTATCGGGTTTATCATACGAAATCTGGATCAGAAACCCTCCGACTATTCGCACCTTGAACACAGTTACCGGCCTTCGCACGCAGATTATACATACGACAAAAAGTATGGTGTGCGCGATGCACGTGGTGGCGGACGAAGCAGTGCCCGCGAAACCGCATGCCGGGTGGTGGCCGGCGCCATCGCCAAATTATTTTTAAAGCAATTTGGTGTTTCTGTTTATGCCTTTGTAAAGCAGATAGGAACGATTGTGCTTGATCAGAATTTCGATACCCTTAATTTAGACACTACAGAGGACAGCCTTGTGCGTTGTCCCGACCCGGAGGCTTCTCAGCAAATGATAGCTGCCATTGAACAGGCGAAGAAGGAAGGGGATACCCTGGGTGGTGTCATTCAGTGTGTGGCCCAAAATGTGCCAGCAGGTCTGGGCGAACCGGTGTTTGATAAATTGCACGCCACCCTGGCGCATGCCATGCTAAGCATTAATGCCACAAAGGGTTTTGAAATTGGCAGCGGCTTTAGTGGCGTAAGTAAAAAAGGTTCGGAATTAAACGATGTTTTCGGGCTGGATGCAAACGGAAAAATAAACACCCAAACAAACCATAGTGGGGGCGTTCAGGGCGGCATCAGCAATGGCATGCCGGTTTATTTTAATGTGGCCTTTAAGCCCGTGGCCACTATTATGAAAGACCAGCAAACCGTGAATAGCGAAGGCCATCTAACTGTTTTAAAAGGCAAAGGCCGTCACGATCCCTGCGTGTTGCCCCGGGCAGTGCCCATTGTGGAAAGCATGACAGCCATGGTATTAATGGACTTTATGCTGCTGGCGCGAACCAACAGGCTTTAAGAAACGGTTACACTGCCGGATAGTAAACTACCTTTTTGGTTTCAAAAAAGGATTCCTCAAAAAAATCTTTCAATTCAAAAAAGCGGGCTCTGGAATAAAAGCTTCCAAATTCTTCCTGCAAATCGCCTCCTTTAAGATAGAGGATTCCGTTTGACAGAGCGTTGCGCTGAGGTTTTGAAAACTTATTTTTTACCCATCCGTAAAATTCCGGAAACGCCGTTACAGCACGGCTTACTATGAAATCAAACTTATCAGTTACGGTTTCGGCACGGGCCTGATAGGCTTTTACATTTTTTATTTCAAGAGTACGGCATACTTCCTCAACAACCTTTATTTTTTTGCCAATGCTGTCAACCAGAACAAATTCGCTGTCGGGAAACATAATGGCCAGTGGAATGCCGGGGAAACCGCCACCTGTGCCTACATCCAAAACTCGGCTGCCGGCCGTAAACCGGATTACCCTGGCAATGGCCAGTGAGTGAAGCACGTGGTGTTCGTAGAATTTATCCATGTCCTTGCGCGAAATAACATTGATGCGGCTGTTCCATAACTCATAGGCAGCATGCATCGCCTCAAGCTGTTGCCGCTGAGTTGCGTTTAACTCCGGAAAGTATTTAAGGATGAGATCCAAATCAGTATTTACCTTCTCCGCTTTTGAGGGCGTGGTAAAGCAAGTCGCGGGCCCTGAACAATTGCGCCTTTATGGTGCCAATTGGAAGCCCCAGTTTTTTTGAGATTTCCTCGTGGCTCATTTCCTGAAAATAAAAGAGCTCTATCATTTCCTTATACTTGGGTTTAAGATTATCCACCAGCAGGCGGATTTTTTCTATTTTTTGTTTGCGTATGAAGTGTTCTTCCGGATCAAGCACGGCAGATTTAATATTTGCCGCGTGGTCAGGGCTTTCATTGTCTTCGCTGCGGTGATCAATGGATATGGAAGATTTTAATTTCTTACGGCGGATAAAATCAATGGCATTGTTGCTTGCGATTTTAAACAACCATGTACTGAACGCATATTCGGGGCTATACTGATCCAGTTTTTTGAAAGCCCGGCCAAATGCTTCAATTGTGAGATCTTCGGCGTCATCGCGGTTGTTGCACATTTTCATCATCATGAAGAAAACGCTTTCGCGGTAGCGCTGAAGCAGTTCTGCATACGCTTTCTGATCACCCTCTTTAAGAGCCCGTGTTACCAGACCGTAGTCGTAAACGGCCTTGGTGGTAAGTTTCTGTTCATTCTCCTGGTTTAGCGGTTCCATTTTTCAGGCTTATAAAACAGTTTTGTTATATGAAAGATAGGATAAATCAGCAACATTGTCAATTCGTAAAACGGAGCACCAATTAACAAATCCCTTTCGGCCAGTCTTTGGCTGGCTTTGTTTAATAAGGCATATTGCACAATGATCTTCAGAATCAGAATAATGGGAAGCAGCAAAAGGGTGTTCACCGAAAAACAAAGGCCCGCAAGTCCGGCATAAAACGCATACTGTGAAAAATAATTAAACATCAGTGCTGCTTTGGAGGAGGAGGAATAGAGCGGGGCGGTGGTTAAATGACGTGCTTTTTGTATGCGCCACTCTTTGAATGTTTTTTTTGGATTGGAGTATGTAATGGCATCGGTGCTGATGCAAACGTCAACATTGCCGGCTGTAGCGGCATGGTTCACAAAAAGGTCATCGTCACCCGATTGAATGTGGTAATGGGTCGAAAATCCTTTCAGCCGAAAAAACAAATCGGAAGTGTAGGCCATGTTGCGCCCCACTCCCATGTAGGCCCTTCCCTTAATAGCTGCCGAAAGAAACTGAACCGCAATGGCAAAGGTATCGAAGCGGATAAGGCGGTTCAGAAAACCAGTCTTTTTTTCGTAAGCGCCGTAGCCAAGCACAATTTCGCGGCTTTCCGAAAAACCGGCGGCCATTTCGGCAAGCCATTGGTTGGAAGCCGGATAACAATCGGCATCGGTAAACAGGAGACGCTTATATTTTGCGGCTTTGATGCCAACCAAAATGGCAAACTTTTTACCGTGTTTGTAATAAGCATCTTCTTTTATGTTGGCTTTTCGCAGGTTCGGGAAAATTTTCGCAAACTCATCTATCACGTGCTCGGTGTTGTCCCAGCTGCAATCGTTAACCACCACCACTTCAAATTCGGGATACTCCTGCGTAAGCACCTTGGGCAAAAACTCAGTAAGGTTTTCGTCCTCGTTTCGGGCACAGATAATAATCGAAACAGGATCCAGCGACGACGTGGTGTTAAGCCGTCTGGCCTTAAAAAGCGACAGTGGTAAAAAAATGTAAAGATAGTTTATGGTAATGAGCGCAAATCCAAGGCAGGCACACATTGTCAACAATTCGGGCAAACCGAATGCTTTGAACTCGGGGAACAACATATATACAAATTTATCGAGCCTCAACACTGCAAAATGGGATATATTTGCATTTATTAAACAAAGAAATTAACAAATCTGGTGGCTTAAATCTTAGTGCCAGGGAGATAATAAGTATGCAGCCTGCAATAATTTTTGACATGGATGGAGTGGTGGTTGATAGCGAACCCCTGTGGCGCCGGGCCATGGTAAAAGGATTTACCGAACTGGGTATTGGTTTTACAGAAAACGATTGCCGCCGCACCACGGGTAAGCGCTTTAATGACGTGGTGGCTTTTTGGCTCGAATACCACAAACTAAGCCGGATAAGTGCGCAGGAACTTGAAACGCGCATCATTGATTATCTAATTGATCTTATAAACAACGAAGGCGTGGCGATTGACGGAGCGATTGATTTAATTCATCATTGCCGTGCAAAAGGGTTTGTACTGGGGCTGGCCACCTCATCGTCAACCCGCATTATCCGGGTGGTGTTAAAAAAACTAAATCTCGAACATTGTTTTAACGCCATCACCTCTGCCGAACACCTTGAGCATGGAAAACCCCATCCTGAAGTTTTTTTGCAATGTGCTGCCGAACTTGGCTGTTTGCCGGCCCAATGCATTGTAATAGAAGACTCGCTCAATGGCGTGATAGCTGCGCTGGCTGCACAAATGAAGGTGATAGCAGTACCCGATGCGGAACACGCAGACCGGCCTCAGTTTTGCGTTGCAAACCGTCAATGCAGCAACATGTACGAGGCCGGCCG
>CALMNJ010000233.1 GCA_937868675.1 uncultured Bacteroidota bacterium
TTATCTTCTTTTTTGCTTCGTTTGCCCCTGGGCTTGTGGGTACTAACAACAATTTCATCTTTTTCCTTGTTGTAGTCCACTTCAATTTCATCGCCTTCGGTCAAACTGCTTTTTATTATTTCTTCAGCCATTGGATCTTCCAGGTACTTCTGGATGGCTCTTTTCAGCGGGCGGGCACCGAAATTCACGTCATATCCCTTTTCAACAATGTAATCTTTCGCTGATTCCGAAATTTTGATGTTGAAGCCTAGACCGTTTACGCGGCCAAACAAATTGCCAAGTTCAATGTCTATGATTTTGTGAATGTCCTCACGGCTCAGCGAGTTAAACATAATCACGTCATCTATACGGTTCAAGAACTCGGGGGCAAAAGCCTTTTTAAGCGCACTTTCTATTACTCCCTTGGTGGTTTCACTCTCGTTTTCTTTGCGGGTTTGCGTTCCAAAACCAACGCCTGTGCCAAAGTCTTTAAGCTGGCGGGCGCCGATATTACTGGTCATAATAATGATAGTGTTTTTGAAATCAATTTTTCTGCCCAGGCTGTCAGTAAGCTGTCCATCATCCAGTACCTGAAGCAACATGTTGAATACATCCGGATGTGCCTTTTCTATCTCATCAAGCAACACAACAGAGTACGGGCGGCGGCGTACTTTTTCGGTTAGTTGTCCGCCTTCCTCGTATCCAACATAGCCGGGAGGGGCTCCAATGAGCCGTGTAGTAGCAAACTTCTCCATGTATTCGCTCATGTCTATACGAATCAGGGCATCATCGTTGTCGAAAAGATAACGTGCCAGAATTTTTGCGAGTTGCGTTTTGCCTACTCCGGTTGGTCCAAGAAATATAAACGAGCCAATTGGCTTGTTGGGATCTTTTAAACCGGCGCGGTTACGTTGAATTGCTTTCACCACTTTGTTAAGTGCTGCATCCTGTCCGATTACTTTACCCCTCAGCAGCTCATACATTTTTACAAGCTTCTCACCTTCGTTTTGATTCACACGCTGAACCGGCACACCGCTCATCATACTTACCACTTCGGCAACATTCTCCTCGGTTACAGTAACCCTGTTTTGACGGGTTTCTTCCTCCCATGCTTTTTTTGCGGCCTCCAGTTGTGCATGAAGCTGTTTCTCGGTATCACGCAATCTTGCAGCCTCTTCGTACTTCTGACTGCGCACCACCTGATTTTTCAGTTCTTTTATTTCTTCAATTTTGGTTTCAACGTCAACAATATTTTGCGGCACGTTGATGTTTGTAATATGAACGCGACTACCGGCCTCGTCAAGGGCATCAATGGCTTTATCGGGCAGGTGCCGGTCGGTGATGTAACGGGCCGTAAGCTGCACGCAGGCTTTTAGGGCCTCATCCGTATAGGTAACGTTATGATGGTCTTCGTACTTACCTTTAATGTTATTCAGTATCTGCAGCGTTTCTTCCTGAGACGCAGGTTCAATGATCACTTTTTGAAAACGGCGTTCAAGAGCTCCGTCTTTTTCGATGTATTGACGGTATTCGTCGAGGGTTGTCGCACCAATACATTGTATTTCGCCACGCGCCAGTGCCGGCTTAAACATGTTGCTGGCATCCAGGCTTCCGCTTGCTCCGCCTGCGCCTATAATCGTGTGTATTTCGTCAATGAAAAGAATAACGTCGGGGCTTTTTTCCAACTCGTTCATCACGGCCTTCATGCGCTCTTCGAACTGGCCACGGTATTTTGTGCCGGCAACCAGCGATGCAAGATCGAGTGTGATAACCCGTTTGCCAAACAATACCCTGCTTACTTTGCGCTGCACAATGCGAAGGGCAAGGCCTTCGGCAATACTGGATTTGCCAACACCCGGTTCACCGATTAAAATCGGATTGTTTTTCTTGCGGCGGGAAAGAATCTGCGACACGCGTTCAATTTCTTTTTCGCGGCCAACCACAGGATCCAACTTTCCGTCTTCTGCCATTTTAGTGAGATCGCGGCCGAAATTATCCAGCACTGGTGTTTTTGATTTACTGTCGCCAGGTTTTTTCTGAGCACCCGAGCCGCTTCCTGCACCTCCGCCAAAAGCCGACTCATCGGCATCATCATCATCGCCACCGGCAGCCGAGTTTTCAATTTTTCCTGGGTTTTCCATAAACCCTTCCAGTTCGGCACGCACCGCATCGTAATCCACGCCATATTTAAGAAGCGACTTTGTAACCACGTTGTCGTTTTCTTTCAGAATGCAAAGCAACAGGTGCTCGGTACCAATTTGTACCGATTTAAATGTTTTGGCTTCGAGGTAAGTAAGCTTTAGTGTTTTTTCGGCCTGTTTTACCAGAGGTATATTGGCCAGATTATTGTTTTTACGAAGTCCGGGTGTAAGGTTCAGTTCAATATT
>CALMNJ010000234.1 GCA_937868675.1 uncultured Bacteroidota bacterium
TGTTTGTAATCGGCGACACGCTTATTACACCCGCATTAAGCGACACCATACTGGATGGTGTAACACGCAGCAGTGTATTGGCCCTTGCCCGCGACTGGGGGATGATGGTTGAGGAACGTAAGGTAAGCATCACCGAAGTGTTTGATGCCATAGCCGCCGGAAATCTGAAAGAAATATTTGGTGTGGGGACTGCGGCCACCATTGCCCAGATTGTTGGGATTGGTTTTAACGGCACTGACTACGAACTGCCTCCTGTGTCTGATCGTAAATTCTCTCCACGGGTTGATGAAACCTTACGCAGCATCCGTAAGGGCAAAGTGGAAGACAAATTTGGGTGGATGATGAAAGTGGTATAATTCTAAATAACTTTCCAAATAAAAGCTGACTGCACAGTCGGCTTTTTTTATTTTTATACGTTGAAATTTCTGAAGGAACATAAATTTCCTGCCTTACTGCTGCTGTTTGTAGCAGCGCTTAGGTGTTATCCACTTTTTAATTATCAACTTACCTTCGACGAGCTGAGCGGCCTTGACCGCACACAGTTTGATTCGTGGAGCGATCTTATTAATAAGGGTGTAAAAGTAGATGCGCATCCTGCGCTTATACAACTGTTGATTTTTTCGATCGTTAAGCTGTTCGGATATAAAACCTGGCTTATCAAGCTGCCATTTATTTTAATGAGCCTCGCAGCCATTACCTATGGTTACGCGCTTGGCTATAAACTTTACGGTCGCCATAGCGGGAACCTGATGGCGATCTTCCTCAGTTTTTCGCTGGTGTTTGTGTTTTACGCACCCATAGCCCGCATGTACATTAGCGGTGTTTTTTTGAGCCTGGCCATGGTTTACCACTTCCTTAATATCGCCGTTTGTAAGGAGAACACCAGAACGAATTTTATTCTGGCTGGTCTCTTTATGCTGCTCTCGGCGCTAAACCATCATATGAACGCGCTGTTTGCATTTACTTTGTTTGCAGGCGGTTTTTTTATGCTCGATAAAAAACAGTTCAAACACATGTTTTTTACCGGAGTGGTTGTTGCCATACTTTACCTTCCGGCGCTTCCGGTTACGCTTTACCAGTTGGGCATTGGCGGCATTGGCAGCGAGCAGGGCGGCTGGCTTGATAAACCGGATGCAAACGCTTTTTGGAACTTTATTAAAATACTTTGTGGCACGCAATGGGCGGTTCCCCTGCTTTGCGTTTTTATTGCGGCGGCGGCGTTATTTCACAAACGCTACCAACTGGATAAACTGCAATGGTTCCTTCTTCTTCTTTTTGCAGTTAACTATCTGGTAATCTATTATTATTCCATTTACAGGGCCGCTATTTACCAGCATTCGGTCATGTTATTTTCTGGCATGGCTTTTTTGCTTTTTGTTGTGTCGCTCCTTAACACCAACAAAAACTGGTTGATGTACACCATTCAGACGAGCCTTGCCTTTTATCTTTTTTTCGTAACGTATATCCAAAAAAACTATTTCGGGCAGTGTGTGCAAACCATCTACGAGTATCAGTTCGAAAAAACTTCCGGCTACAAGCAAAAGCATGGAGAGCATAATGTAAGTGCCGTTTTTTTTGATGCGGACGATATCATGCGGAAAATCTTTTTCGGAAAGTATAAGCCCTTTGATTATAACTACGGTAATGATACTATGGTTACATCCATCCGGGCGTTTTCAAATTATGTTTCAGGACTGAAATGCGATTATCTGGTGTTAAGCGCCTCCTTTCCGGCACAGCAGGCCGTGGCCAGACAGTATTTTCCTTACCTGATTGAATCTACCATTACGCAGGCAATTAATTACAAAGTGTACTCGAGGAACCCGACGGATGCCAGGAAGCAGGTGCCCGATGAGACCACACTGCAAATGTCAACACCGGCAAGGCCCGGACTTTTTGTGTATCAGAAAACCCTGCCTGATTCTGGTTTTGCGATAACACAGGCAGATGAGTATCCGTTCAACTCAATTGCCGATTACAACAAAACGCTTGTACCCGAAGAAGGGAATATTGTGCAGTTAAAAGCCAGAATAAGGCTTCATTCATCTCAGTTGAGTGAAATCGAAGCGTGTATTGCCGTGAACGATTTTAGCGGCCAGACCAATTTTGCATACAATGCTCATGCGGCTTCAGAATTTAGCCTGGGTTCCGATTCGGTGGTGACAATTTATACCGATTATTTTGCCGGCAATAATCACAGAAGGGTTAAAAACAAACCCCGGATAAGTTGCTATATATGGAACCGAGGAAAGGAGAGGGCTGTTCTTTCTGAATTCGAGATCAGGGTGCTGGAATATTGGCGCCCTAAATGGCATTTCTGGGATTGAAATAAACAGGCCCGGTATCCTTTTCCCGCTTACCCGGTCTATATGGCCACTTACACATTTCACCCCTTTGGATGAGCATTAATTTTATACATTTACGCGCGAAATTATGATAGTCCGCCTTCACCGGTTATTTGCCCTGTTTATATTGCTTTACGCCGCTGGCGGCATGGCCCAGACAAGCGGTTCGGTAAAAGGCTTTGTTTACGAGAAGTCCACCGGCGAGCCAATCCCTTTTTGCAATGTGTTTTTTAAAGGAACCACCATTGGTGCCAACACGGATTTAAACGGTTATTTCAGTATTACCCGCATTCCACCCGGCCGATACACCCTTATGGTGACCGCACTTGATTTTGACACAATAAAGGAGGTCATTGATGTGACTGCCGGAACAGTGATTACCAAAAAGTTCTTTGCCAACAAAGGGGGTGTAATACTTGACGAGGTGGAGGTGAACACAAACGCTGTGGAAAAAATTGAAAACACAAGCGTGGCCATACAAAAAATTGATCCGATTGTGATTAACAAACTGCCGAGTGTTGGCGAACCAGACATTGCGCAATACCTGCAGGTGCTGCCAGGTGTGGTTTTTACAGGCGATCAGGGTGGGCAGCTCTACATTCGTGGCGGCAAAAAAAAAAAAAATAAGGTAC
>CALMNJ010000235.1 GCA_937868675.1 uncultured Bacteroidota bacterium
ATTACCTGGTTATAGCGCTCGTTGTTGGTAATTAAACCCATATTGTAATTTTCCCAAACTTCATCAACCTCCACTTTTGCCTGTTCAAGCAACTCATTCCTCAGTTCAGGAATAATCAGGTCATTTACGTTAAAGGACAATCCTCCTTTAAAGGCCATACGGAAGCCAAGTGTCTTAATATCATCAAGGAATTTAGCTGCACTTGGTACGGCGGTGATCTTTACAATATCACCGATAATCTCGCGAAGACTCTTCTTTGTCAGCAGTGCATTGATGTATCCAACTTTTGCAGGTACAAATTGGTTGAACATAACGCGGCCGACGGTCGTATCAATTAGTTTCCTCACAATCGTCCCGTCCTGCTCACGCACGTTCACCCTAACCTTGATATTTGCATGCAGGTCAACTCTGCCCTCGTTGTAACCGATCAACACTTCTTCCATGCTATAGAAAGCCTTACCTTCTCCTTTCACTACCTCGGTTTCGGTAGACCGCTTGCCCTTGGTAATATAATAGAGGCCAAGTACCATGTCCTGTGAAGGAAGGGTAATTGGCGTTCCGTTTTGAGGATTCAGGATATTGTGTGCAGAAAGCATCAGTAACTGCGCTTCCAGTACAGCCGCATTACTCAACGGAACGTGAACGGCCATCTGGTCACCGTCAAAGTCGGCGTTGAACGCGGTAGTAACCAATGGGTGAAGTTGTATCGCCTTACCCTCAACCAGCTTCGGCTGGAAGGCCTGGATAGACAAACGGTGCAGCGTCGGGGCACGGTTAAGCATCACCGGATGCCCTTTCAGAATATTTTCTAGGATATCCCAAACAACAGCATCCTTTCTGTCAACCAGTTTCTTGGCAGACTTCACTGTTTTTACAATACCTCTTTCTATTAACTTACGGATGATAAATGGCTTGAACAATTCAGCAGCCATATCTTTCGGTAAACCACACTCATGCATCTTCAATTCGGGCCCAACCACGATCACAGAACGGCCGGAGTAGTCAACACGTTTACCTAACAGGTTCTGGCGGAAACGGCCTTGCTTGCCTTTCAAAACATCAGAGAGTGATTTAAGTGCACGTCCACCTTCAGCCTTAACCGCATTTGACTTACGGCTATTATCAAAAAGCGAATCAATCGCTTCCTGCAGCATACGCTTTTCATTACGCAGGATCACTTCCGGAGCCTTGATCTCCAGCAATCGTTTCAAACGGTTATTACGGATGATAACACGACGATAAAGATCATTAAGGTCAGAAGACGCAAAGCGGCCGCCATCCAATGGTACCAATGGACGTAATTCCGGCGGAATAACGGGAATATATTGCATTACCATCCACTCAGGACGGTTAGTGATTCTTTTTGCAGCATCACGGAACGATTCTACCACGCTCAAACGCTTTAAGGCATCAGCCTTACGCTGCTGCGAAGTCTCAGTTGCCGCAGCATTTCTTAATGTATAGCTCAGTTCATCGAGGTCGAGACGGGCCAACAGGTCATGAACTGCTTCGGCACCCATCTTTGCAATGAATTTCTGCGGATCTTCATCAGGCAGGTATTGGTTGTCTTTCGGAAGATTGTCAATAATATCCAGATACTCTTCTTCAGAAAGAAGATCACCGGGTTTAAGGCCCTTATCTTCGCGAAGACCACCCTGTATCACCGCATACCTCTCATAATATACAATGCTTTCCAGTTTTTTCGAGCTCATGCCCAACAGGTAACCGATCTTGTTCGGAAGACTTTTGAAATACCAGATATGCACTACCGGAACAACAAGTTTAATATGGCCCATGCGTTCACGGCGTACTTTCTTTTCAGTTACTTCCACCCCGCAACGATCGCACACGATACCCTTGTAACGGATACGCTTGTATTTGCCACAGGCACACTCATAATCTTTTACCGGGCCAAATATTCTTTCGCAAAACAAACCATCACGTTCTGGTTTGTAGGTTCGGTAGTTAATGGTTTCAGGCTTTAAAACCTCGCCAAAACTGCGCTCAAGTATACTGTCTGGAGATGCAAGACCAATAGTTATCTGGGAAAAACTTGATCTTGGACGGTTATCTTTTTTAATGGCCATATTTAAAATTGCAATTTTAAAATGTTAGATTTCGCTTTTTTGAACCCGGCTTTCTGTAATAAATCAACTGTACTTGCGTCGCACACTTGTACTTCAACGCTCTGATCATCAGAACATTGCAACACAATGCGTTGCAGGTGAAATTGGTTTATTAACAAAAGGAGACTTAAATGGGAACAAAACTTCAAAATGCATAGGGCGGCAAAGGTAAGGAAATAAATAAAAAGCAATAAAGCAAAATTTCCAAAAAACTTTACTTATTTATTTATCCAGAGCGTGTGAGTTCATCGATTGCCGGTAAATGATTTGTCGCACAAGGGTGCAACGCAAGCAAAACCGGGGTTCGATCCGGGCGCTTGCTATCAAAAAATTACCTGCTCAGGTACATGCTTTTCTCGCGGTACAATTGCCTGAAATAAGGGTCGCGTAGGTCTTTTATGAACCGGATAGCCTCACCAGTACTCTTCATTTCGGGGCCAAGCTCCTTGTTCACATTGGGGAATTTATTAAAACTAAAAACCGGCTCCTTAATGGCAAAACCATCCAGCTTCTTTTCCATGCTGAAATCTTTAAGTTTTGCCGCCCCGATCATTACTTTGGTGGCAATGTTGAGGTAGGGTATTTGGTATGCTTTGGCAATAAAAGGTGTAGTGCGGCTCGCCCTTGGATTGGCCTCAATAACGTAAACTTTACCGTCTTTAATGGCAAATTGTATATTGATGAGGCCGCGTATGTCGAGCGCCCTTGCAATCTTTTCCGCGTAATATTCCATTGTCGTAATCACCAGCGGCGTAAGATTAAAGGCTGGCAACACCGCATTACTGTCCCCACTGTGGATACCGGCAGGTTCAATATGCTCCATCACCCCCATAACGTGAAAATCTTCTCCG
>CALMNJ010000236.1 GCA_937868675.1 uncultured Bacteroidota bacterium
GACACGTGGTTCATGCTCAACAGGGCCGGCTACAATCCAGGTGTTATAAAAGAAGTGATGCAGTGGTTTAAAAAATTAAAGCCCTCAAAAAAATGAAACTGATTTTTAAAAAAGTACTGAGTCCCGGGGTACTGGTTCTTACCGACCAGGTTATTTTCAGCGGTGGCAATTTTTTATCCACCCTGCTGCTGGCGCGCATTTTAAATGTAAAAGATTTCGGCATTTATTCGGCGGTGGTGCTACACGGCTATTTGCTGATGAGCCTAGGCAACGCCCTTTGCATACAGCCTCTGCAGGTGGCAACACGGCGTCAGCAGGGCTCCATCGTTTACTCCAGCTTTCTGTTTTTTCTTCAACTGGCCTTTATGGTGTTTGCGCTTGGCTTTTCTTTGCTTTTTGCCTCGTCATTTGGCCTGCTACATCTGTTCAATGCACAGGCTCTGGCTTTGCTGGCAGGTATTTTGTTACAGGACTTTATCCGTAAATTCCTTTTAAGCCGGCAGCGTTTTCTTTTGGCACTGGTACTTGATGCCACCGTTACCATTCCACAACTGCTCATCCTCATCACCGGTATTTTTTCAATTACCGTTTCCGTTAAGCTGATGCAGTTTTTCTGCATCGCTTATTTTTTACCTGTGTTTGCTTTTGTAATCTGGTTAAAACCCACCCTCAAACACATGGCGCTTTGGCCTGGACTCCTAATCAGGCAATTCCGTCAGTCGGGCTGGTACAGCGTGGTGGCGTTTATTCAATGGGGCGCATCCAACGTGTTTGTTGTATCGGTAGGTGTGTTTATCAGCATGGAAGCGCTCGGCGCTTTCCGCCTCATCCAGTCGCTGTTTGGCGTACTCAATATTTTATTTCAAAGCTTCGAAAATTATGTGTTGCCTTCGGCCAGCCGTTTATATCATCAGTCGGCCGAGGCTTCCAAACATTACATCCAAAACATGGGGCGCCGCAGCATTTTGCTTATTGGTGTGTTGCTGGCTGTGCTGTTTGCATTTGCCGGGCCAGTTTTAAATACCGCTTCGGGTGGGCGCTATACCGGGTATGCCTACGTGCTCAGGGGAATGTGCCTCCTTTACTTTGTATTGTTTATCAGTTATCCTGTAAGGTTAAGCATACGCGTACTGTTATTGAACCGTGATTTTTTTATTGGTTACCTCCTGTCCTTCCTATTCAGTCTGGCCTTTTTTAATTTATTCATCCGGCAGTGGATGCTGGGCGGTGTGGTAGCAGGTCTTATCACAAGCCAGCTCATCATGCTTGGCTTCTGGCTCTATCGCTTAAATAAAAACAAATTCTACCTATGGAAATAATTCACATTGTTTTGGGAAAAGCCAATCCCGAGCGCATGAATGGTGTAAATAAAGTGGTGCATCAGCTGGCCACCCGTCAAAGCAAGGCGGGTTTGAAGGTCAGTGTTTGGGGTATCACAGCTACGCCCGAACATAATTACGGCGAACGCAATTTTACTACACGGTTATTTCAAAAGCAACGTAATCCGTTTAGGGCCGACGAAAAACTTCTTGAGGCCATTCTTCAAAAAAATTACGAGGCTGTATTTCACCTTCACGGTGGCTGGGTGCCGGTATTTTCAAGTATTGCCAATTTTATGGGCCACCATCGCATCAAATTTGTATTTACCCCTCACGGCGCTTATAATACCATTGCCATGCGCCGCAATGCACTGGTGAAAAAAATGTATTTCCGTTTCTTCGAAAAATCGCTGCTGCAAAATGCCCGGCACATTCACTGCATCGGACAAAGTGAGGTAAGCGGCCTTGGCGGCATTTATAACAACAACAAGGCCGCATTGCTGCCTTACGGTTTTGAGTGCCCGCAACAACCTATGCCATGGCTTCAAACAAAGACGCCATTCGTTTTTGGATTTGTTGGGCGCCTTGATATTTACACCAAGGGCCTTGATCTGTTGCTGAACGCTTTTTCCAGATTCCATTCGCAACAGCCCGGGGCCCAACTCTGGATTGTTGGCGACGGTCCAGGCAAAGCCCGGCTCATGCAACTCGCCAGGCGTCTCCACATCCGGGAGCAGGTAATTTTTTACGGCAGCCGCTTTGGAAACGAAAAAAACACACTCATCAATGGTATGCATGCCTTTGTGCATCCATCGCGCAACGAAGGACTGCCCGCCTCCGTGCTTGAGGCCTGCAGCTTTGGCGTTCCGTGCATTGTTTCTAAAGCCACCAATGTGACCGAACATGTTGTGAAACACCAAGCTGGTTATTCGATACAAAACGATAATGTAAACGAATTGTTTGAAGCCATGCTCAAACTTTACAACGCATCGGCTACCGGCACTTACAGCGCCATGCGCAAAGGCGCCATGCAGCTTGTAAAAGCCGAATTTGACTGGGACACACTGATACCGCAATTCACCAAACTATATGTGGCGTAAGAAGGGTGAAGCAACACCAAAGGGCAACGAAGCGTTTTTGAAAGCAACCAATAGGATGCTGTTCTGGGCTTTGTTGCTCATGGTGGCCTGTTTTTTTACATGGAGCGAAAACGTGGTCATTACCCGCGTCATTAAAGTGGTGGGGCGCATGGGCGTGATGGTCTCTTCGATCCTGATTTACCGGCGCATAATCGCTTACGGCGCGGTGGACTCGTTGCGTTACAAAAATGTGTTTTCGTCAGGTCTTTACATCGGTTACCTGCTGA
>CALMNJ010000237.1 GCA_937868675.1 uncultured Bacteroidota bacterium
ATCAGAATCCCACTATTACCGTGAGCCCTCCGGTAAGTACTATTTGTGCGGGAAGCACCTTGTGGCTCTCCGCCTCCGGTGCTCAAAACTACACATGGCAGCCGGGCCCGGTAACCGGCAACACGATTTCTGTTTCTCCTGCTACGGCGAGCATTTACACCGTTACAGGAACTGATATTCACGGATGTTTGTCTTCAAAAACAGCGAGTGTTTATTTGTTTTCACAACCCACGGTAAGTTTTGCATACGCGCCGCCAACCTGTAGTGCACTCAGCACCGTTACTGCGCAGGTGAGCGGATCATCGGGACCATACTCTTACAGTTGGTCGCCTGGTGCACAAACCGGCCCGGTTGCAACAAACCTTGTGCAGGGGAACTACAGCCTCACGGTGATAAGCACCACGGCATCGTGCCCAACGGTGTTTACGCTAAACCTTGTGCCAGTGTTTTTAATGACAGGAACGGTTCAATCCACTTACAGCCTTAACTGTCCTGGTGCCACAGGAGGAACGGCAGCTATCAGTGTCTCCGGAAGTTCAGGAAACCATCTTTATTCCTGGACCGGACCAAATACGCAACAATCCACACCAACTGCATCGGCATTGCCGGGCGGTGTTTTTACAGTGGTAGTAACCGACGCGCTCACGAATTGCGTTGTTACCAAAACATTCCAGATTGTACAGCCTTTACCACTCAATATTATATACACACCACCATCACCAACGGTATGCCTGGGGGGCTCCATAACAATTACTGCTAACGGGTCAGGAGGCACAGCGCCCTATACTTTTTCATGGTCAACAAGTGCCGCCGGCAACAGCATTTCGGTTTATCAGCCCACAGCGGGAACCTACATCTATTCAACTCAACTTGTGGATGCCAATAATTGCAGTTTTACAAAAACTGTAGCGGCGGTATTTGTGCCCAATCCAACGGTGAGTGTCGTTTCAAATACGTTCTGTCCGTTTTCCAACGGAACACTGCAGGCTTTGGGAGCAACCTCTTACACATGGAGCAGTGGTGCACAAGGAGGTAATTTAGTCGTAAGCCCACCCTCTACGACAAGTTATTCGGTTATCGGTTCGGCGCTTGGTTGCACAGCCACCGCTTCAGGAACGCTTACCATGCTGAGCGCACCGCAGGCAAGTGCAATAAGCAATTCACCATTGTGCAACGGCGACAGTCTGAAGCTATTTGCTAGTGGAGGAGTAAACTATCAATGGATTGGCCCGTCTGGATTTACAAGCACTCTTTCTAATCCAGCCCTGATTGTTTCAAATGGAATGACGGGTAACTTTACTGTAAAGGTTAACGGGGTTAATAGCTGCACGTCACCGGCAGTTATTAATGTGCTTGTTTATCCTACACCAACAGTTGCAACAAGCGGGGCAACGGTGTGTGAGGGAAGCAATGCTGTTGTTTCGGCCATATCAGGGGCCGGATCGGTTTATAACTGGAGTGGCCCGGGCACGTTCAGTTCTGCCCTGCAAAGCCCCACACTTACAAATGTGCAGGCCGGCAATGCAGGGGTATATCATGTTACTGTAACCAGCGCCACGCAGTGTACAAACACAGCAGTATGCAATGTTTCGGTGGTAAGCAAGCCCAGTCCAACGGTTGTAAGCAACAGCCCGGTTTGTTATGGCAGCAACCTTTACCTGAGCGGAAGTGGTGGCAGTGCCTATTTATGGAGCAGCCCGCTGAGTGGAACCTTCAGTAGTTTTCATAATGCAACAGTTACAAACATCACTTCCGGCGGCGTATTTACCCTAAGCGTAATGTTTGGCCCATGCGTGGTTGATACTTCCTTTCAGGTTTTAGTGAACGCCCTGCCTGTACCGCTAATTTCGAACAACAGCCCGCAGTGCGAAGGAAAAGCAGTAGTAATAGGTGTATCCGGAGGAGCTTCCTATAACTGGCAGGGGCCTGGCGGTTATAGCAGCAACCAGTCAACAATAACAATCGGTGCTGCTACTGCCTCAAACGCAGGCACGTATTCGGTTACAGTAACCGGCAGCAATACCTGCGTGAAGGGGGCAACCACAGCCGTAATGATCCTTGCAAATCCGGTTGTAATTACAAAAGGCGATACCACCTGCATAGGCAATACGGCTGTCATCAGTGGTTCGGGAGGTGTAAGTTATTCTTGGACCGGGCCGCTGGGTTTTACATCTACATT
>CALMNJ010000238.1 GCA_937868675.1 uncultured Bacteroidota bacterium
GGCATATACAACCTGTTTGGCAACGTAGCCGAAATGACGTCGCAAAAAGGGCTATGCAAAGGCGGCAGCTTTATTCACAGGCCCGAAGACAGCAGACCCGGCAAAAACATCGAATACGAGGGCACATCTTCATGGCTCGGTTTTCGTTGTGTGTGTTCTTACACTCCCTGAGTGCCTGCACAAAACCAGATTCCCGCAACGTTTACGGACTGTTATGCAATGAGCCGTTCTACCGCGCCTTATGTTAATTTTTTGTTTAATGCGTTTACCTGCAACCTGCTCCCTCCTTTGATATACCCTGATTTTGTAGTACATTTGCCCTTTGCTTTTTAAATGGAATTAAACACGTTAAGCGCTATTTCACCGGTTGACGGACGATACCGGAAAACCACCGAAAAGCTGGGCGATTACTTTTCGGAATACGCCCTGATTCGTTACAGGGTACTGGTCGAGATAGAATATTTCATCGCACTTTCGCATGCAGGTTTAAAGCAATTTCCCGCCCTCACCAAAGCAGATGAGGAATTGCTGCGAAATATCTACAAAAACTTTTCGGCAGGTGATGCCCAGAAAATAAAAGACACCGAAAAAATAACCAATCACGACGTTAAAGCCGTTGAGTATTTTATTAAAGAGATGCTTGCCGGCACTGCCCTTGCACCGTATTCTGAATTCGTTCATTTTGGACTCACCTCACAGGACATAAACAACACGGCCATACCGCTCTCTATAAAGGAGGCCGGCATCCATGTGATAATACCAGCTCTTGTAGAAGTGAAATCAACCCTGGAAGCCATGGCGCGGGAATGGAAAGACGTGAGCCTGCTGGCACGCACGCACGGTCAGCCCGCTTCGCCCACTAAGCTGGGTAAGGAAATTTACGTGTTTGTTGACCGCATCAATGCACAGCTTAAGCAGTTTTATTTAATACCACACTCTGCCAAGTTTGGCGGTGCAACAGGTAATTTCAATGCACATCAACTCGCATTTCCTGCTGTTAACTGGATCGCCTTTGGCAACCATTTTGTAAATAACATCCTGGGCTTGAACCGCTCTCAGTTCACCACACAGATTGAACATTACGATAACTTCGGCGCCTACTGCGACAGCCTGAAACGCATCAACACCATTTTAATTGATTTGTGCCGAGATGTTTGGACCTATGTGAGCATGGATTATTTTAAACAAAAACTGAAAGCCGGCGAAATTGGATCATCGGCCATGCCGCACAAAGTGAATCCCATTGATTTTGAAAACGCCGAAGGCAACCTTGGCATCGCCAATGCAATACTCGAACACCTTGCGGCCAAGCTGCCTGTATCGCGGTTGCAGCGCGACCTCACCGACAGCACCGTGCTGCGCAACGTGGGTGTGCCTCTGGCGCATTCGCTTATTGCTTATACCAGTATTCTTAAAGGGCTCAACAAGCTAATTCTGAACGAATCTGCCATTAATAGTGACCTTGAGGATAACTGGGCGGTTGTTGCAGAGGCTATTCAAACGATTTTAAGGCGTGAAGGATTTCCAAAACCTTACGAAGCCCTGAAAGATTTAACCCGGACCAATGCTCAAATCACCAAAACGTCTATACATTCATTCATTGACGGGCTTTCCGTAACCGAATCCATAAAGGAGGAGCTTAAAAAAATAACACCACAAAATTACACGGGCACGAGTCCGGGATACTAAGCCATGAACAAAATCTGGGCATACATTATAGGTCGGGAATTAACCGAAAGTGAGCTGGACCAATTAAGCAAAGACGGGAAGCATTTCGTAAAGCAATGGACTGCTCACGAACAGCCATTGGAGGCTGATTTTACTGTTTTCGAAAAAAGAATTGTGCTGGTTTCGGTTAACGAGCAGGTTCACAATGCAAGTGGTTGCAGCATTGACAAACTGCTCCGTTTTATTAAAGAAAGCGAGCAAAAATACAATACAGAACTACTGAACCGAATGCTTGTAGCCCTTCGCAACGAGGATAAGCTGATGGTGGTGTCGTCGGCCAAAATAAAGGAACTAATTGAACAGAAAAAAATAAACGAAAACACGCTGGTGTTCAATACATCTTTATCGAACGATACAGAGCTTGCCAGCTGGGAGCAGCCTTTGCAACAAACCTGGCTTAAAAAACACCTGAATTCCTGAGGCGGGGAAAACCCCTTCGGCACCTACCCTATTTGTACGATACAGCTATTACCGCCTCGGCATTGCTGATGGCCATAGACTTACTTCCGTTGGTAACGGTGCAATTGAATTTCACCTTTATTTTTTTTGTGGATTCATTCAATGAGTTAGGCTGGTAATCCTCAACCGAAATAATTTCAAACTGGCTTCCAGTTGTCTGAAACAGGTCTTTTGAGGTATAGGTAATTCCTGATGGATCGGTAAGCAATACCGTTACCGATGATAGCACTTTTGGATTAAATACTGGCGTAACCTCCGGAATAAAATTAGCCAGGCAAGGATTATCACTTTTAACCGGCACTTCGTAATTGTAAAAACAGGTATTATTACGCGCATCAGATACTTTGAGCACAGCATCAAACGGCATACTTTGACCCAAGGTGTTATCATAGGAATGAATGGGATTAGATACATTAGACTTTGGTGTACCGTCACCAAAGTCCCATTCATAGGTATATGGGCCTTTACCGTTAACATTAGCGCTAAGCGTACTCTGAAAAACACTTCCGCCACTGTAATCCTGTTTAGACTTAACTACCGCACTGATCGGGGCTCCCGGCACAAACACATTTGAATACGTTAAGGGACAACTGCCACCGGCATCATTATATGAAAGCGAAACGGTATAGCTTTTACCTGCACTAAGGTTTGTGGAAATTGAATACCCATTAAACGGCATCGCATTAGCGCCCTCGGCCAAAATCCAATTATAAATACCGCTTGCCTCAAACCCCTTCACCGGAGTGAATTTTGCGTTATATTGTTGTGGTAAGGCACTCAGGTCGTTGTAATTTCTCTGCCCTGGCATTAACGATTCTGCTTTCATGCCGGTGCCTGCGGTTCTAACAGTGTCATTATCATTTAGCAGAATCGTTAAGGAATAGTAGGATGCCGAACTGTTTTGCCTGAGATCCGCTTTAAACATGTTTACCGAAACAGACGAATCATAATCGTGTGACGCAAACATAAAATAATCATTGTTTCCGGCCTCCAGCTTTACATCGCTTCCATCCACCTGCATGTGGGCGTAAAATTCAGGCGAGTTAATCACATCCTGCGGAAGATCTTTTTTCCGGCATGCCTGTAAAGCCAGAAGAAACACGAGAAGGTATACTGTTTTTTTAGGTTTCATT
>CALMNJ010000239.1 GCA_937868675.1 uncultured Bacteroidota bacterium
TGCCGGGCTTATCCCTACCACGCTTCAGTTTACTCCCACTGCACAGTTTGAGCTTGTTGGTGCGGCTCAGGAATTTGGAGCCAGGGAAGAATTTGATAAGGCGTTTGAGGCCACCGTTTCATCTTTTTACGACAGGGCCGAGTTTAAGCAAAATATAAAGCTAAAAGCCAAAGCAGGTTTCGAAATAAAGCTTAAGGTTGAATATATGTGCTGCAACGACATGATGTGTCTGCCTCCGAAATCAATTGATCTAAGTGTAAAAACGCAATAAGAAATTAATAGTAATTTTACCCACTCAGCAGGGAGGCCAATGAAAAAGTATTTCGTATTTCTGTTACTGTTTGCGATTAAACTTAGCGCACAGGACACCTATAATACCGTATGGAAATTTGAAACCAAAAAAATCTCCGATTGCGAGTACGACCTTTTGTTTAAGGTGAACATAGATGCCGGCTGGCATCTTTATTCCCTTAAAAAAGTAGTGGGTGATGGTGCCCCCAATCCTACAGTTTTTAAGTTTAAAAAGAGCCCCGATTACGAATTGGTTGGCAAGGTAATCGAAAGCCCCACCCATACAGATTACGACAAGGATCTTGAACTCACCACCATTTACCACGAAAAAACAGCATTGTTTACCCAGCGCATAAAGTTGCTTAGCAGCGGCAAAATCAAAATCAAGGGCAAGTATGAGTTTCAGGTGTGCAATCAGGGGCAGTGTAAATTTCCACTCCCCGAAGATTTTGAGTTTGAGGTGAGTGGTACCGAAACGTGCATTCAAAAAGGCGTGAATCTTATTGAAGTGAAAGAGCCCCAGGAAATCGGCCTGCACATATCAAAAAATGCCTGTGTTTGCGACACTCTGGCAATTCTGGCAGGAGCCAGAGCCTCAACGGTTGAACCTTTTGGAATGGCTGTTTCGGCCAATGCCTGTGAGTGTGATACCGCCGCCATTCTGGCCAAACACAAAAAACCTGATGCTTCTGTTGCAACTACTGTTGCCTCAAACGGCCAAAACCAAACCACCGAAGGCGGCGATTGTAATCCCTGGGCCAAGCTGCTGCTGGGCTTATTGGCGGGTTTAGGCGCCGTGTTGATGCCTTGCGTTTATTCACTTATCCCACTCACGGTTTCATTCTTCCTTAAGCGCAGCAAAAGTCGGGCGCAGGGTATTCGTAACTCCTTACTTTACGGGTTTTTTATCGTGATCACATTTGTGATTCCCACGATGCTTATCACCATCATTTTTGGCCCTGATGCGTTGAGTAACATTGCCACAAATACCTGGCTCAACCTGTTTTTCTTTGTTCTGTTTGTTGTGTTTGCGCTCTCCTTTTTCGGATTGTTTGAAATCACTTTGCCGGGTTCCTGGAGTACGGCACTTGATAAAAAAGCCGACAAGGGTGGTGTAATCGGTATTTTCTTTATGGCCGCAACCCTGGTGGTGGTATCGTTTTCCTGTACAGCCGGTTTCCTTGGATCGTTGCTGCCTGCGCTGGCCGCCGGCGACAGTTATGTGTGTCCGCTGGCAGGCTTCACTGGTTTCGGTATGGGCATTGCATTCCCATTCATGTTCTTTGCCTTCTTCCCTTCCATGCTCAATTCTTTGCCAAAATCAGGTGGCTGGATGACCACATTTAAAGTAAGTGTCGCCTTTATTGAATTAGCCCTGGCGGTTAAGTTCCTTTCAAATGCCGACAATGTAAACGAATGGGGACTCATTACCCGCGAGGTGTTTATTGCGCTGTGGGTTGCAGTATTTGCCATGATGACTTTTTACCTCATGGGGGTTTTCCGCACCTCGCACGACGACAATAACGGACATATTTCGGTAGGCCGGATCCTTTTTGCCACGATTACAATGGCTTTTACGTTCTATCTCATTCCGGGTCTCTGGGGTGCGCCGCTAAAGATTATTTCGTCCTTCCCCCCACCGCACCATTATGCCGAATCGCCGGGTATATTTCATCAGGAAGCACCACGAACAAATGCGTCAACGGCCGTTTCGGGAAATCCCGAAATTGCCGCGCTTGAAAGCAAACGCATAATAGGACCCGAAGGCTTGCTGTTATTTAAAGACGATTACGAAAGCGCCATGAAATATGCAAAACTGGTAAATAAGCCCCTGTTTGTTGATTTTACCGGCCTTGCCTGCGTAAACTGCCGCCTCATGGAATCAAAAGTTTGGGTAACTCCGCAGGTATTCCCCATGTTGCGGGACTCGGTGGTGATCGTTTCGCTTTACGTTGACAGCCGGGTTGATCTTCCACCGGCCGAACAAAAAGAGGTGGACTGGTTGGGCAAAAAACGTACGCTTGAAACCGTAGGAAGCAAATGGGCTTATCTGCAGTCAACCCGCTACAAATCAAACGCGCAGCCACAATACGTGCTCTTGAATTTTGACGAAGGCATAGCTACAAATGGTACCATGGGTACCGAAACCGATCCAAACAAGTTTGGCGGCTGGCTTAGGGAGGGTATTACAAACTTCAGGAGCAAAAACAAATAGCGCCGGATGGCCTGAAAAACAAAACTGTTTTAATAAGTATATTTGTAAAAAAATTCCGAATCATGCTATCTCCAAACGTAAGCAAAGCGCTGAATAAACAAATAGAAGTGGAAGGCTTCTCTTCGCAGTATTATCTGGCCATGGCTTCATGGGCCGAAACCCAGGGGCTTAATGGCGTGTCCTCGTTTTTGTATGAACACGCCGATGAAGAAAGGCTGCACATGCTGAAGCTCATTAAATTTGTGAATGAGCGCGGCGGACACGGCGTAGTACCGGCCCTGAAACAACCTCCAGTAACATTTAAATCGGTGAAGTCGGTGTTTGAGGAAATTCTTAAACACGAAATAAAGGTAACCGGTGAAATTAATGCGCTGGTTGACGCCACGCTGAAAGAAAAGGATTATACCACCCACAATTTCCTTCAATGGTACGTAAGCGAGCAAATAGAAGAGGAAGCGCTGGCACGCCAGATTGTGGATAAACTGAAGCTGATTGGCGACGATAAAAGCGGCCTGTATTTCTTTGACCGTGATTTGGAAGCCCTGGCCGGCAGCGGGTCGGAAAAAGAAGGCGGTGCCGATAAAAAAGGGAAATAAGAAAGTAAGCCTTAATATTATTTGAGAACGAAGACATACACGTCTTCGTTCTCTTTTTTCATCAGGTATTTTTCGCGCGAAAAGGTCTCGAGGTTCTTTTTATTGGTTCGAAGTTCATCAAGGTTGTGGCGATTGTTCTCGATTTCCGCCTGGTAGTATTTTTTTTCGCTTTGCAGCTTGTTGCATTTCTGGATAAGCTCGTACTGCGAAAACACAT
>CALMNJ010000240.1 GCA_937868675.1 uncultured Bacteroidota bacterium
CGTGATTGCGGCGTACAAAAACGATTTTTTAAAATGGTAGATTTTTTTCATAGTTTTTGTTTAGTGAATTTTACCCAAATAAATGTAATATTTTTAATGGAGATACCCATATCGCGATTTGTTTTTTTTGGAGATTAACAAAAAAAGAGTTGTCTTACGCGTTATTTGGGTTAATTAATGAGAATAAACAGTTATTCCGGTCAATATTTTAAGAACGGATTTGGATTAAATCCCTAATTTTGGCACTCCGATTCAATTGCATATGTCATTTATCAACAATATAACGGCCCGCCAGATACTTGATTCTCGCGGCAATCCCACCATCGAAGTGGACGTAGTAACAGATAACGGAGTACTTGGACGAGCTGCTGTGCCATCGGGAGCATCAACCGGAGCCCATGAAGCCGCCGAACTGCGCGACAACGACAAAAGCCTGTATCTTGGCAAAAGTGTTTACAATGCGGTAAACAATGTGAACACCGTCATACGTGAAAACCTGAAAGGCGCCTACATTTTTGATCAGTCAGAAATTGACGCCCGGATGATTGAGCTGGATGGTACCAATAATAAAGCGCAACTTGGTGCCAATGCCATACTGGGCGTTTCTCTGGCTGTGGCACGTGCCGCTGCCGAAGAGTCGCGATCGCCATTGTACCGTTATGTTGGCGGCGTTAATGCCAGTTTACTCCCCATTCCCATGATGAATATTCTCAACGGAGGAGCCCATGCCGATAATGGGATAGACTTTCAGGAATTTATGGTAATGCCGGTAGGTGCCGAATCGTTTAGCGAAGGATTAAAAATGGGTACCGAGGTATTTCATCACTTAAAGGCTGTACTTAAATCTCAGAAGTTAAGCACCAATGTAGGTGATGAAGGTGGCTTTGCTCCGAACCTTAAAAATAATGAAGATGCTATTAAGCTGGTGATTCAGGCGATTGAAAAGGCGGGTTACAAGCCGGGCGAAGATATTTACATTGCGATGGATGCCGCATCTACCGAGTTTTACCTTGAGAAAGAGAATGTTTACCATTTTAAAAAATCAACAGGTGATAAACTTACACCCGAACAAATGGTGAGTTTCTGGGCCGACTGGTGCAAAAAATATCCCATCATTTCAATTGAAGACGGACTTGCTGAAGACGACTGGGATGGCTGGAAAAAATTAACCGGGACCCTGGGCGATAAAGTACAACTGGTTGGCGATGATCTTTTTGTAACCAATGTTTCGCGCCTTAGTCAGGGAATCAATACTGGTGTTGGAAACTCTATACTTGTAAAAGTAAACCAGATTGGCTCGCTTACCGAAACGATAAACGCCGTTCAACTGGCTCAGACAAACAGCTATACCTCTGTAATGAGTCATCGTAGCGGTGAAACCGAGGATACAACAATTGCCGATTTGGCTGTTGCTCTGAGCTGCGGGCAGATAAAAACCGGCGCTCCTTCACGTACCGATCGTGTGGCGAAATACAATCAGCTCCTCCGCATCGAAGAGCAATTGGGTAATTCCGCCCGTTACCTTGGAAAATCGTTCCGTTTTGCAAGATAATATAAAAATAACCCCTTTGCTTTGTTATTTAGCATTGCGGGTATTACATTTATAACATTAAAGACTCTTAATACTATGGATCCGTTGAAAGAAAAGTTCAAGACCAAAGCTGATGTTCTGGCTGGTGATATAAAAGATATTATAAAAAACCATGGCGACCTTAAGCTTGGCGAAATCACCGTAGCACAGGTTTATCAAGGGATGCGCGGTATGGTGGGGATGGTTACCGAAACATCGCGCCTTGATCCGGAAGAAGGCATCCGCTTCAGAGGCTATTCTATTCCCGAACTACGCAAGCAATTGCCAAAAGCACCCGGTGGAACAGAGCCGCTGCCCGAAGGTATTTTTTACCTGATGCTTGTGGGCGAACTGCCAACACAGGAAGACGTGACTTTTATTACCAACGAGTGGATGAAGCGAAGCAATGTGCCCAAACATGTTTTTGATGTGATTGAGGCGTTGCCTGTAGATATGCACCCCATGACGCAGTTTGTCGTGGGCATTATGGCTATGCAACGCGAATCGGTATTTGCAAAGGCTTACGCAAAAGGCATTAATAAAAAAGATTACTGGGATTATGTGTACGAGGACAGTATGAACCTGATTGCGCGCCTTCCGCGTGTGGCTGCCTACATTTATCGCCGCAAATACAAGGGTGGTGTGCATATTGAACCCGAACCAAAACTTGATTGGGCAGCAAATTTTGCCCACATGCTGGGCTTTGAGGCATTTGATGTAAAACGCCTCATGAGGTTGTATCTCACCATTCATGTGGATCATGAAGGCGGAAATGTTTCTGCGCATACCACGCACCTTGTAGGCTCTGCGCTTAGCGATCCATACCTGTCTTTCGCTGCCGGGATGAATGGCCTTGCCGGACCACTTCACGGACTCGCCAATCAGGAAGTGCTGAACTGGATTATGGAATTGAAGGAAAGCCTGGGTGGCGGTTTACCGACAAAAGAACAAATAGCAGAGTACATTAAGAAAACGCTTACCGAAGGAAAAGTAGTACCGGGTTACGGACATGCGGTGCTGCGCAAAACGGATCCCCGATTTGCAGCACAACAGGATTTCTATCGAACCTACATTAAGCACGACGACATTTGTGAGATAGTGCAGATGGTTTACGAGGTGGCTCCCCCCATTCTTGAAAGCACAGGAAAAATCAAAAACCCATGGCCCAACGTTGACGCCCACTCCGGCGCTTTGCTGGTACATTATGGTATGCACGAATATGATTTTTATACAGTGCTGTTTGGCGTGAGTCGTGCGTTAGGCGTTTTGGCGAGCCTAATCTGGGACAGAGCCACCGGTTCGCCAATTGAACGGCCAGGTTCGGTTACCACGGATAATATTAAGGCTAAGATCAAAGCCGCAAAAGAGGCTGCGACAAAGGGGTAAACACCCCCAACCTTGAATTAAAAAACCCGCAATATTGCGGGTTTTTTTTGTTTTAGCAATTATGATCTTCTGGTTCCGGAACTCAAGATTTTATTAAACCATGAACCAGATGCTCAGTAGTACTGTTAGTTATAAGTACAGCTTGTTAAGCTCCAGGTGACTGTACCTCCGGAGCAAGGGCCCATTGCATTGTAAGTGCCCGACGTATTATTACTATTTAATACCGGCGGGTTTGAAGTGGTAGGAAGTGAGCCAAGAAAAGAAAGCGTTACATCTACCTCACATGAAAGAGAACAGCCCGCTGGCACGGGCACTCCGGTGCTTGAATTGGCAAGCACGGTAACACCCGCCGCATGACCGCAAAAATTACAGGATGAGTAGTAAAAAGTTATGTCAACCACAATATCACAGGAATTATTGTTGAAGACGGTGTAGGTTTGCGCCGACGATTTTGTGGCAACTAAACTAAACAACATAACAATGGCAGCTAATATGGCCGATCTGGTAATTGATTTTTTTGTTTTCATGATTTTGGTTTTTTAATGGTTGGTATAAATGTAAATGGGGACGTAGCGAAAACCAAATTTCCGGCCTCTTCTTTTTGAACAGGCACAATGTATTGAAAAGCCCGGAATCCCTTACCCCCTGAGATCAACAGAGGTTATTAACGGAGATATCAACTCGACCTAAACAAGTTTAGATGCAGACGATATTTGATTTACCGATGTTGAAATTAAACATTCAAAGAAGATATCTGCTGTGTTTATTCGACATTAGAATATAAAAAGCGACCCAATGAACGTAACCGGATGAAAAAACGAGGCTCCGGCATTTGGGCGTTCATGTTGGTCACCTTATCTTTACTAAAAACAGAACGTATGAAAAATCCGATACTGCGAATAGCCAGCCTGCTTGGCATCTCTTTTTCCTTTCTAACCTCGTTCACTACCGATAAGCTGATTACACGCAGGGCTTATTCGGGTGCTAAAAATATTTACGAGTTTACTATGCGAACCATTGATGGTAAAGAGTTGAGCTTTTCGCAATTCAAAGGCAAAAAAATACTGATTGTGAATGTAGCCAGCGAGTGCGGTTACACGCCACAGTATAAGCCGTTGCAGGAACTGCATGAGAAGTATGGAAACAAAGTGCAGATCATTGGATTTCCGGCAAATAATTTTGGAGCCCAGGAACCCGGGAGCAATGAGGAAATTAAGGGCTTTTGCACCAAAAATTATGGGGTAACATTTCAAATGATGGAAAAAATCAGCGTGAAGGGCGACGACATGCATCCCTTATATAAATGGCTTAGCAATAAGGAGGAAAACGGTACCTGTAACGATGCGCCGAAATGGAATTTTTGCAAATACCTGATTGATGAGAATGGCCGGATCCTTAAATTTTTTGGGAGCAAAGTAGATCCCATGAGTCCTGAGATTACATCACTTTTGTAAGATTACAGATTTAGTATAGCGGCGGTTTGACACACATACAGGCCCGCTGTTTCTGTACGAAGGCGGTTGTTGCCAAGACTAATGGGCTTGAAACCGTCTTGAAGCGCTCCTTCAATTTCATCTGTGCTGAAGTCGCCCTCAGGGCCAATCATCACCAGCGTGGATGCGTTTTTTAAATCCAGTGTACCAAGTTGGTTTTTCACGGTGTTTTCGCAATGCGCAATCAGTTTAAGTGGTTCATTTGCCGAATGGATGAGTGCCTCAAAACTTTTTAAGTCTGTAATTTCTGGTATCAGTGCCTGCTGACTTTGTTTTACCGCGCTCTCGGCAATTTTTCTCAGCCGTTCGGTATTTACATTTTTTCGTTCCGAGTTTTTACAGGCAATCAGGCTTATTTTATCAATCCCAATCTCAACACATTTTTCAAGCATCCATTCAATGCGGTCTATTTGCTTGGTGGGAGCAATGGCAATATGCAAAAAATACGATCTTGGATTTTGTTTTATGGGACCGTTTAGCACGTTGGCGCTGCAATGTTTATCGTGTACCGTTTCAAGCGCTGCTTCGTAAAAGTTTCCTTTCCCATCAATAAGTTTAATGGCATCTCCCGGTTTCATGCGCAACACGCGGGCACAATGCCAGCTTTCCTCAGGGGTTAGCAAT
>CALMNJ010000241.1 GCA_937868675.1 uncultured Bacteroidota bacterium
TTCCCTTCATAAAATAAATTCCGCTACCAAGTCCCTGTATTTGCAGCCGAAACTGGTTTTCTTTCGTAAAGCTCAGCTCTTTTATTACCTGACCAAGCTCATTGATGAGTAAGACCTGCATATCACTTTCTACCTGCACCGTAAAGTTTCCATTGTTTGGATTTGGATAAACGGTAATGATATCCTTCTCATTTTCCGGCCCGTCCAAGCCTGTGCAGGCATTTACTTTTATAGAAATGGTTGCGGTACCCTGACAACCGTTAATATCCGTTCCTGTTACCGTGTAAAATGCGGTTGTGATTAAATTCATGGGGCCTATCTCTACAGTGGCTGTTGTTGGCGAAAGGTTTGACCATGCAAAAGCAGTTCCGCCACTTGCTGTTAAAATGGTTTTCTCTCCTTTACATATCGCTGTTCGTGTTGACACAACATTCACAGTAGGATTTGGGTTTACCGTCACGAACACAGAACCTGTACTATTACAGTTTACATTATTGATGGTGCTTGTATTCGCAATAACGGAGTAGGACGCGGAGGTGGTGGCTGTGATATTTATGGAGCTGAAAGGAAACCCGTTACTCCAGGTATACGTGGAACCTGCACCGGCATTTGCGGTGAGGGTGATGGCGGAACCAAAGCAAACAGCCGTATTGGAACTTATGGAAAGTGTTGGAGAAAACACATCAATTTCCAGTGTTGCCGTAGCAGCACACTGCGTGGTTGTATAGGTGCCTGTAACCGTATAAATCTGAGTAGTCTGTGGGTTAACAACGCAGGTGGATGTTGTGGGGCCTGTATTCCAGGTATAAGTATCGGCACCGCTGCTTGTTAACGTTGCCGGACCGCCAGGGCATACAAGCGTTTTATTTGATATGGCTCCAATTGATAGTGTTGGATTTGGATTTACAATGATAATCTGTGTTGCGTTGGCAGAACAACCGGCGCTGCTTGTTCCGCTTACATTATAAGAACCCGAAACAGTTGGTGTTATTACCATAACAGACCCCGGGGCAGTGGCTGCGGCCCAACTATACGTTGCAGCGCCGCTTACCGACAGCGTTGCCGAATTCCCATCACAAACCGCGGTTGGCGTTGCACTGGTTAGCAGGGTAGGTGTTGGATTAACGGTAACCGTTATCACCGTGGACCCGGTTCCACAGGAATTGGAACCGTAAAGTGTATATTGTTGAGTAGCCAAAGGGTAAAAGGCAGAATTGTTTGTGACACTATTTACACCCCCCGCCCAGGTAAAAGTAGGGGCACCCGCTCCATTGAGCGTAACCGAATTACCTGAACAAACAGCGCTGCTACTGCTCGAAGCCGTCAGGGACGGAACGCCAACATTGACACTTACCGTGACCGCACTAATACTGGAGCTACATGTAGAAGATATTGAGCCCTGAACGGAATACGTTGTTGTAGTTGAGGGACTGACGACATAGGTGGAGGTTTGCGGACCTCCTGTCCACGTAAACGAACTTGCGCCCGAAGCGCTTAAGGTATAAAGCGAATTGGCGCAAATAACCGGTGGCGGCGCTACAGTAACCGTGAGTGATGGAACAACGCTGACGGTGACGGGGGTTAAGGTGGAATTACAGGCCTGCTTTGCGTACAACTCCACGATCCCAATCGTGTTTACGGTTTCTGTCCATATATCGGTTGGTGTTTGGGTGGCCAGGTTGTATAACATACCCATGCGGTACAAGTTCACCGTTGGACCCGCCACACCAAGCGTTGACGCAAACATCCCGGTTCCTAAATTGGGGCCGTAAGCACTGGTATCGTTTCGTTCTCCCAACACGCCAATAATATCACCCGCATAAACAGGGATATTGACGGATATGATATTGGTGCCGGTAGCAGCCTGGTTGAGGTAAAGTGTGCTGAAGGTGTTTGTAACGCTTGCGTAAAGCGGCGGCGCGGTCGGGAGCTTAATAACCGCAAGGCCCGACACTGTTCCGCCAACGGCCACTGGCACCCGTAAGCCCGTGATAATAAGATCAACCGGTGAGGTAAAATAGTATCCCCGGGTTTCCTGTGCAGGAACGTTGCGGGAATAGGTAGGCATGGCCATTGCATCAACCGTTGCAGAAACGCCGGACGATTGCCCAACATAATACGTGGTGCCAGTTGTGAGCGAGGGCGTTGTAAAAACCGAATTTGTTGACAGGGCATTTCCTCCAAAAGGGTCGGCGTACCAACCTATTACATTAGTACCGGTGGGCGTTGCCGTTAATGTAAATGCTGCGCTGCTTACACAACCGGCAATTGTTCCGCCGGAAACAGCAGGAGGCGACGGGGTTGTGCATTGAGCTTTGATGTTTTTTTCAGCCGTACAAACCAGTGCCAAAGCAAAGATGATTTTAAAATAGTTTTTTTTCATGGCCCGTATGTTTTTAGTTCATAAAAAGGATGCTCCTATAAAATTATCATAATCTGTTGATAAAACATATAGAAACCGGAGATTTTCGGAAAGAAAATGCCATTGGGCTTTTCCTCCCGGAGCAGGAATTATTCTCTTTTCTACAGAACGTTAAAATTAATTCTAAGGTAAAAAGTTCCGGTGAAAGTTTGGTACATGATCTTCAATACTTTCTTAATTAAAACAGGAGCACTTCCCATTTAGCTAAATGAACATGATGTTAAGGAGTCAGTGGCGCTAAATCGCCCACCAGGTTTATATGCGCACACCAATGATACAAACATCATCCACCTGTTCAAGATTGCCTTTCCATTTCCCAAATGCCTCTTCAATTTTTTGCTTCTGTGTTTCCATCGTGTTGTTTTTTAGCGACACCAAAAGCTCCTGCAATTGTTTGTACATAAACTTCTTTCCTTTTGGGCCTCCGAACTGGTCGGGCATTCCATCAGTAAACGCATAAACCAAATCTCCCTTTTCAAGGTCAAGGGTTTGCAAGGTAAACGACACATCATGTCTTTGATGGCTGGCAATCGGCATCCGGTCTGCTTTTAATTCAATCAACTCATTCTGTCTAACTACCCAAACCGGGTTATTCGCGCAGGCGCATGTTAAACGCTTATTCTTCAAATCAAAACTAATTAAGGAACCATCCATTCCATCCTTGCCTCCTTCGGCGCTGCCATCGTTCTTCAGATTTGCAATGATCAATCTCCTGGTTTCGTTCAGCAACTGGTGAGGTTCCTCTATACCTTGCGTAACCGCTTCTTTTAAACAGGCTATGTTTAAAATACTCATAATCGCCCCCGGAACGCCATGCCCTGTACTGTCAGCTGTTACAAGTGCAAAATTCCCGTTCTTCAGAACGGTTGCCCAATAAAAGTCGCCACTCACGATATCTTTTGGTTTGTATAAAACAAAATAATCTTTCAAATTAGAATCGAGCAGTTTTTTTGTAGCAAGAAGGCTTCGCTGAATGCGCTCGGCATAGTTAATGCTATCCATGATGTCTTTGTGCTTTTCTTCAATAATCTGCTTTTGTTCCCTTATTTCACCAGTTGCCTCATCAATCCGGTATTGCAGTTGTTTGTTGGCAAGCTGCAATCTTCGGGAATTTAGTTTCATGATCAAATAAGTAAAGCCGAAAAACAAAATGATGTACGACATCCAGGCCCAAGCGGTACGGTACCAGGGTGGGTTAATAATCAGATTAAATCCGATGGGTTCCGACCACACTTCTGACTCGCCTTTGGTACGAACCTCAAAGCGGTAGCTGCCGGGCTGCGTATTTGCAAACTCCTTTACTTCGTTAACCGAGGCCTGGCTCCATGTTGAATCGCTACCCAGCAGGCGGGTTTGATAAACAATTTTTGACTGGTTAAGTTTTTCGATAGCGATGTAGGTAGCTATAAACTTATCTCCATATGCAATCGAATATTTTTCTGCGTCATCCAGCTCAATTCCGTTGTTGCTGACACTACCAAAACTCAAAACGGGAAACATAACGGGGCATTTGTCGAGGTTGATTTCGGCGATGTAAGACGACCAGCCTGACACATAAAGTTTATTCTTAATAACATCCGCCGTCCAGATGTAACCGAAGTTTCTTCCCAGATTTTTAATAAAATAAAATTTTTTAAGTTGTTCG
>CALMNJ010000242.1 GCA_937868675.1 uncultured Bacteroidota bacterium
TTATCAGCCTGTGAAAACTGAATGTATACATCCCTGCTTTTCTGTGCCTCGCCACCATGCAGCTCAATCGCTTCTTCAATACTTGCAGCTCTTCCATCGTGAAGCAAAAAGTATTTGCCACCCTGCGCATCGGAAGCAAGACCCAGTCCCCAAAGTGGAGTTGTGCGCCACTCTGAAGGTAAAGCACTTCCTTCGGTGTAACCGTCATTTAGTCCGGCCCCCATGTTGTGCAACAATAAATCCGTATATGGATGAAACTCTTTGTTTGATAGCGCATCCACCGGAGAGTAACCTGTTTTTAAACTGCTTTTGTGGCAGGCTTCACATCCTGCCGTTACAAACAGTTCTTTTCCTCGCAAAACCTGTGCATCGCTCTGGTTGCGCTGCAATGGCGTTTGAAGTGCCTGAAGGTAAAACACCAGATCATTTATTTCTTTCTCGCTCACTTCCGGGTCGCTGGGGCGTGTGCCACTACCCGCATCGTTGGTCACGCCCGGATTCAGAGGTAAAGCCTGGGAGGTAACTCCCATATCCTGATTGAATGCCTGAACCGATTGTTGGTAAAGATTGTAGGTTGAGGCTTTTCTGCCAAAACGGCAAATGTATTTTCCGTTCCTGCTTATGGCTCCTGGAATGGGTGTTTCATAATCAGGAAGTTTGTTCCAGTTTGGTACACCCGAAATACCATCACCGTTATTATCATCAGGATCAGACATCGCAAGAATATCGGCATCCGAAACCAATTCCAGAAAACCACTTCCCGAAACAATGGGAGCTATAAATTTTGAAGACACAGCCATTGCCGGAAGTTGTTCGGGTGTGTGGCCCGGCAATGCACGGTTTTGTATTTGTGGAGCCCCCTGATTCAGATAGAGGTTCCCGCTGCTGTCGCTTTGCCCAAAGCGTGTGAGAATTAAATCAAAATGCCCTCGATTATCGGCACTATGACAGTTACCGCACGCTGGCGCCACAAAAATGGGGCCCAATCCATTTTCAGAATTATAAACCTTGTCAAATACGGCAGCTCCACGATTAAATGACAAAACCTGCGACGAGTTTAGTCCATCGAGCGGTGCGTCCATTACCGAATCGGCAGCTGGCGCCTGAGGTGTTATCTTGCTGCAACTTACCAAAACTGCGAATGTTGTAAGTGAGATAAATAATTTGATAGCTTTATTTTTCAAGACGGTATTATTTGAGTACAAAATTGTTATTTAGACCATGTCTAAACAATACCATATTTATGGTAATTTCAATTTTGCTATAACGATTCAAGAAATTTAATAAGCTGTTGTTTTTGCATTCCGGAAAGGGCCTTAAATTTTTCAACACTATTGAAGGCTTCGCCACCATGCATCACGATGGCCTCTTCTATACTATGAGCTCTGCCATCATGCAATAAAAAATAACTTCCGCCCTGCGATTGTTTCGAAAGCCCCAGTCCCCAAAGGGGAGCCGTTCGCCATTCATCGGGTGCGGCACTGCCCTCGGTATAGCCATCGCTAAGTCCATTTCCCATGTTGTGCAAAAGCAAATCGGTGTAAGGATGAAATTCCTTTTCAGAAAGCGCCATAATACCGGTGTTAGAAACTGTTTTGAATGTGCTGCGATGGCAATGCTCACAATCTGTTTCATTAAAAATACGCTCTCCTGATATTACATCCGCATCTTCAGTAGCCCGCCTTTCGGGCGCTTTCAGTGTTCGCAGATAAAATACAAGTTCGTTCACAACCGTAAGCGATACTTCAGGTTCGGACTGAGGCATTGGATAAGTTTCAGCCGGAACATACAGGGAGGTGATTCCCATATCCTGATTATAGGCATTAACG
>CALMNJ010000243.1 GCA_937868675.1 uncultured Bacteroidota bacterium
AGCTCATGGAAAGCCTCATTAAGGCGCCTGATCTTATCATATATCTGCGGGCCAGCGTTCCAACCCTGGTAAAACAAATTCAAAAAAGAGGGCGTGATTATGAAAACAGTATTCGCCTCGACTACCTTAAGCGCCTCAACGAGCGCTACGAGGCCTGGCACTCGTCTTACGAAGCTGGTAAAATAGTGGTTGTTGACGTGGATGATATTAACTTCAGTGAAAGCAAGGAGGACCTGGGCAAGGTCATCCGGATAATAGATGCTGAGCTAAACGGATTATTTAAATAGTGAGTACAACCGTAAATAAAGACGCCGAATTTTTCGAGCAACGCTTCATCCAAAAAGTGGACCAGATTAAAGGCCTGGGGCAACTCATTCTGGCCTACGACGGGGTGCTAAACTCCGAAACCATTTCTAAGCTTGAAGGCGAAATAGAAGGCAAAATACTGGATATGACGCTACCAAAAACCGCCGTCAGAAAGGTATTTTTTATTTGTGTGGAGGCCTTGCAAAATATGTTTATTCATGGTTACAGGGATGAAGCCGGAGCAAAACACAACTTCTTTATTTTATACGCTGCTGACGGAAAAATAAAAATGATAGGGGCAAACCTTATAAAAAACGGAGCGATAGAAAGGTTGCGCAAACACATTGAGCGTATTAACTCGTTTGACGACGCCGCCAACCTTAAAACCTATTACCTCGAACACCTCGAAAACAACGAAATAAGTAAAGAAGGTGGCGCAGGTCTTGGCTTTATAACCATTGCTATGAAAAGCGGCAATAAGCTCAGTATCAATTTTGAAACCATTAATGATGACCGCTCCTTCTTTTTGATGGAGGTAACCATTAATACTGACTAGTGTTCAAAAAAAATCATCTGCCTTTTTTTCAGGCAATAAGCATTTTACCTTTCCGTTTACATTTACATTTGATTATCCGATATAGCCATTCCATTTAAGATGGATTCGCGCCCGCATATTTTGTTTGTCTCTTCCTGGTATCCCAACAAGAACAAGCCATTACATGGTATATTTAATTATTACTTTGCACAGGTGGCCGCGCTTCAAAACAAAGTAAGTGTTTTACATGTAAGCGCCGATGCTTCCCAGCAGGCGGAAGCAGTGACCGAAGTAATAAATGAACCAGGATTGTTTACACTTCAGGTTTATTATAAAAAAGTTCAACACAACCTGCCAATCATTTCAAACTGGCTCAGATTGCGCAAGTTGAAACAAGGCTACAAAAATGGTTTCGCACAATTGGTGGCAAAAAACGGCATGCCGTCGCTTATCCATCTTAATGTGGCCATACCTGCAGGAGTGGCTGTTCTTGAGCTCGCCCGGCAATACAAGATTCCTTACGTTCTCAACGAAAACTGGTCGGGGTATTGCCCCGAGGATGGCAATTATAAAGGATTTTTTCTGAAACACTTCACGCGCCGCATTGTGAGGAATGCCAGGGTAATAATGCCCACAAGCCATTTTTTGAAAGAAGCCATGATGAATCATGGGCTCAAAGGACATTACGAAGTGGTGCCCAATGTGGTTAATACCCGGGTGTTCATTCCGCAGGGCCATGAAACCGGGTCTAAAAAATTCATCCACGTATCCTCCCTTACCAATCGCGAAAAAAACGTGAAGGGAATTATCAGGGCCTTTGCGGCGGCACTAAAACAAATTCCCGATCTGGAACTTGTAATAGTGGGCGATGGCCCGGAACGTGAGGAGCTACAGATGTTTGCAAACGAATGCGTAGGAAAAGGAAAAATAGTTTTTAAAGGGCATCGCCATCGTGATGATCTTGTGAATGACATAAATAACGCCTCATGCCTGGTCATGTTCAGTTATTTTGAAACCTTTTGCCTGGTGATTATGGAGGCTTTTGCCTGCGGAAAACCGGTAATAACCAGCAACGCGGGAGCCATTGCTGGTTACATGACAACGGATCTCGGAATCATGGTGGAAAAAAGAAATGAAATACAACTTACCCAGGCATTTATTGATTTCGCCACCGCTAAAAAGAGGTTTGATCCGGTATCAATCCGAAATTTTGTGGAAGGCTACTGCAGTTATGAAAAAGTGTCGCAGCAACTTACGGCCATTTATGCCCGGGTAATTTCTGAATACAGAAAATAATAAGGTTTTGGTAAAGCACCTCATATCTTCCTTTTTTACCCGCGCAATTGTTGCGGGCATCAACTTTGCCGCATTGCTTTTCAGCTCGCACTTTCTGGGCAGCGCGGTGGTGGGGCAGGTTAGCCTTTTGATACTGAACATTGCCATCATTCAAACCGTAAACGAAATATACACAGGGTCTTCGCTGGCGTATTTTATTCCGCAAAGCCGCTTCAAAACCATCTATGCGCAGGGATCGTTGTTTGTATTATCGGGCTCAGCAATTACAGGACTGGTTTTTTTATTGATTCGTGAAACAACGCTCCCTGATCTTATCCATCTTTTCCTGCTGTCAGTAATCATTAGCCTCAATGCGTTTCAGAATATGATTCTTCTGATCTGGGAAAAAATATCCACGTATAATCTACTCCTCCTGTTTCAGCCGCTGCTGCTGCTGGTTACACTTCTTGTTTGTATTTTCATTTTCAAAAAACGCAGTTTTGATAGTTACCTGATTAGCCTGTATGTTTCGTTTGGCACCTTTGCAATGATTTCAGCTGCGTTTGTATGGAAATATCACCGTCGAAAAACCGGACAGACTAGCCCGGGTATTTACAACATTATACGAAACGGAATACAAAATCAGTTGGGTAATCTGGCCCATACGCTCAGCAACCGACTCAACTACTATATCCTGGCGGTGCCTGCCCTGGTTGGTGTTTACGCCAGCTCAACATCGCTCATCGAATCACTCTGGATTATTAGCGCAGGTGTTTCGCCGCTGGTGCTTACACAGGCAGCCAATCGTCGCAACCCTCAGCAACTCGCCATCCGCACACTGGTGCTTGCGCGCTGGTGTTTTCTGGCGGCTTCGGCATGTGTGTTGGTAATCTGGTTGTTGCCCCAAAGTTTTTTTATTTACCTGCTTGGAAAAGACTTTACAGAAACAAAAACGGTAATGCTTCGATTATCACCAGGCGTGGTACTTGTTGCGTTTTCGAGCATTATCAGCCATTATTTTTCCGGACAGGGAAAACAAAAAATTTTACTTTCTGCCAATTTAACCGGCTTACTCTTTACGTTAATACTTGCATGGCCATTTATAAATACCTGGGGTATTTATGGTGCCTGTTATGCGGCTGCGTTGGCGTATGCAGCACAAGCTATTGTTTTAACAATCACTTTTTTTCGTGATAATAATTTACCATTTCGGAAACTGCTTTCGGATTGGAAGGGCCTTAAATTTATTAAAGATGAGGGCTAATCCCTCAAACCTCGTGCTTTCGGCGAGCATAATTTTCCGCATATTTGCAGGAAGTCATGCCGGTAAACAAGATAAATATCAGCGATTTTCTGGAGGCACATGAATCATGCCCCATACTTGATGTGCGCAGCCCGGGTGAGTTCCAGCACGCCCACATTCCGGGAGCTTTGTCGTTTCCGCTTTTCAGTAACAACGAGCGTGCCGAGATTGGGACGGCATATAAACAGGTGAGCCGCGAGTCTGCAATAAAAATAGGACTGGGTTATTTTGGGACGAATCTTGTTAAAATGGTGGAGGAGGCCGAGCGGATTGTTGCCGAAAAAAACAATGGCAGAAAGGAAATAAATGTACACTGCTGGCGGGGTGGTATGCGAAGTGCTGCCGTGGCCTGGCTTCTGGACTTATACGGTTTCAGGGTTAATCTGCTGACGGGTGGTTATAAAGCGTTCAGACAAAATGCAATACGGGAGCTTGGCAACGAGTACAACCTTTGCGTTTTAGGAGGCTATACCGGCAGTAACAAAACCGGAATTCTTCAGTCCATGCAGGCCAATCGTGCAGTGATTGACCTTGAGGCACTGGCCGGTCACAAAGGCTCAGCGTTTGGTAATCTTGATAATATACAGCAACCATCACAGGAGTTTTTTGAAAACCTCCTGGCGGCATCGCTTGTGAACTGCCGGAAAAAATATAACGAACAGGTAATCTGGCTTGAAGGCGAAAGCCAGCGGATTGGAAACATTAATACACCAAAGCTTTTTTCAGATAACATGAAAAAAAGCAAAATGATTTTTCTAAAAATTCCGTTTGAACAACGATTGGATTTTATCGTAAAAGAATATGGTAATTACTCCAAAGAAAAACTGATTGGCGCGATTATCCGGATTAAAAAAAGACTTGGCGGCCTTGAGACAAAAAACGCGGTTAATTTTTTACTGGAGGATGATGTAAAGAGTTGTTTCGCAATTTTGTTGCGCTATTATGATAAGTATTACCTGCGCACTATTAACGATAACGAATTTAAAAACCGCGAAATTATTGAAGTGCATTCCGACACTACCAATGCTTCCGAAAACCTTAAGCTCATTTTAAAACATGCCTGAAAAAACTGAGACAGTGGCACTCACAAAGTTTGCACATGGAGCCGGATGTGGTTGTAAAATTGCGCCACATGTGCTCAGCGAAATACTAAAAGGCGCCAACACAACACCAGCTTCTGATAAACTACTTGTTGGCAACAGCAACAATGATGATGCGGCAGTGTATGATCTTGGAGATGGTAACGCGTTGATTAGTACAACCGATTTTTTCATGCCAATTGTTGACGACGCCTTTGACTTTGGTCGCGTGGCGGCTGCTAACGCCATTAGTGATGTGTATGCCATGGGCGGTAAACCGCTGCTTGCTCTGGCTATACTGGGTTGGCCGGTTGATAAATTGCCGGCCTCGCTCGCTTCCAGGGTTATGGATGGCGCACGCGCGGTGTGCTCGCTTGCCGGCATTCCGCTTGCCGGAGGCCACAGTGTGGATACTCCGGAGCCTTTGTTTGGGCTGGCAGTGAATGGAATGGTCCCCACTAAAAACCTGAAACGAAACAGCACAGCAAAACCCGGCGATTTTATTTTTCTTACCAGGCCACTCGGCACTGGTATACTTTCAACGGCCCAGAAAAGAGGGCTGGCCGAAAACGAGGATATAGATCGCCTTGTACAGCAAATGACGACACTAAACAACATTGGGTTTGAGTTTGGAAAAATAAACGGAGTCAATGCCATGACAGATGTAACAGGATTTGGGTTGCTTGGTCATCTTGTAGAAATGGCTCAGGGGAGCGAGCTAACGGCGGAGATCAGCTATAGTGCAGTTCCAAAAATAAAAGGCATTGATATTTATTTGAGACAAAACAGCATCCCGGATGCCACCTACCGAAATTGGAATGCTTACAGCAAACTCACCGAGTTTGATACCGAAGTGGATGCGTTGCAGGCATTTCAGATTTTGCCCGATCCGCAAACCAACGGCGGATTGCTCATATCGGTGGCCGAAGATGCCGTTAGCAGTGTGGTTGAAACACTCAAAAATAATGCGCTTGCAGAGTTTACAATACCCATTGGTAGAATGGTAACAGCCAGTGAGAAGCGTGTGAGGGTAAAAAAATAATATTATGATTATATTTGTTATATGACGATTGCAGTATATGGGCGTTCAACAAAGGATCATACCCTGTATGTAACGCAGATATACAAACTACTCAAAGCCGAAAAAGTAAGGCTCATTATCTATAAACCGTATTACGATTACCTGCAAAGTGCATTCGCGCTTAAACTTGATCTGGAAACATTTTCAGGATCGGACGACCTGATAAAACAGGCGGATTACCTGCTTTGTCTGGGTGGCGACGGCACCATGCTTGAAACACTCTCGCTGGTTCGTAAATCAGGAATTCCAATTCTGGGCGTCAATATGGGAAGGCTTGGATTTCTTTCTTCGGTGAATAAAGACGATCTTGAAAAAGCCCTTCAGCTCCTTCTTCAGGAAAAATTTACCCTCGATAAGCGTGAACTTATTAAAATGAAAGGCTGTGGCAATTGTTTTGGCGAGCTGAATTACGCACTCAATGAGTTTACCATTCATAAAAAGGATGGGAACAGCATGGTGAATATAGAAACCTATGTTGACGGTACGTACCTTAATACCTATTTTTCCGATGGGCTTATTGTTTCTTCACCAACCGGCTCAACGGCCTATTCGCTTAGTTGCGGAGGCCCTATAATGATGCCCGATTCTGACAATTTTATTATTACTCCAATTGCCCCTCACAATCTTACGGTGCGTCCCATTGTGGTATCGAATAACCGTGAAATAAGTTTTAAAGTAAGCGGCCGTGGCGACGGCAAGTTTGTTGTTTCGCTCGACTCCCGCACGGCAACGGTAAATGCAGGAGTTGAAATAATCATCCGAAAGGCTCATTTCCGTCTCAACCTTGTCAATCTGGAAGGACAGCATTTCTTCAGTACCCTCCGCAACAAGCTCATGTGGGGGGTTGATAAAAGGCAGTAGTTTTTCCCTCTCCTGCCGCAATGGTTCACCTCAATTCGTCCGGAATTAAGCCTTAAATCACTATCTTTGATAATATGACATTTAACATTAAAAAGACCTGTTTTGCATTGTTGCTGCTTTCCATGCAACTTGGAGCCCAAAGCTCAGCAAATGAAATCTGGACAACCATCAAGGAGCGGGAAGTAAATCGGAGGGGAGAGCGACAGATTGTTCCAATGAAATATCAGACCTTCAGACTCAATCTCAGCGCCCTTAAGCAAACGCTTGCCACAGCGCCATCTGAACGTAATAAACCGGTTAACCTCAGTTCCTGCATCATTACACTTCCGATGCCCGACGGAACAACACAGCGCTTCAGAGTGGTAAACAGCCCGATTATGACCGAAGAATTGGCCGCCGCCTATCCTGATATTCAAACCTACAGTATAAAAGGAATTGACAACACTTATGCCAATGGTAAAATAGACTGGAATGAGTTTGGATTTCACGCCATGGTTTTGAGTCCGGAGGGTAATTTTTTTGTAGACCCTTATTGCCTTAACAACACGGCTGACTACATCTCCTATTACACCAACGACTTCGTGAAAGACCCCGCTCAAATACTTCCGGAAGCAGGCCTCATTACTGGCAATGAGGGACAAAGAAAACCAATTCAAACCTCCACTCAGGGTACCGGCGCCAAACCAGCGGCTGTGCCTGTGGCGCCTTGTGTTGGCACACAACTCAAATCATACCGCCTGGCAGTAGCATGTACCGGCGAGTATGCGGTTGCTGCTACCGGACAAACCGGACCAAGTGTAGCACAAACACTTGCAAAGATTGTCACCAGTGTTAATCGCGTGGATGGCGTTTATGAAACCGAAGTGGCAGTACGTCTGGTTCTGGTAAGTACCGAAACGGCGGTTGTTTTCACAAGTGGGTCTTCTGACCCTTTTAATGGTAATAACAACGCTAATACACTTATTGGCGAGAGTCAGACAGTGATTACAAACGCCATTGGTAGCGCCAACTTCGATATTGGTCACACGTTTAGCACGGGGGGCGGCGGTCTGGCCTATCTTGGTTGCGTATGCAATAATACTAACAAAGCCCGGGGCATTACAGGCAGCCCGAGCCCTGTTGGTGACCCATATGATATTGATTATGTGGCGCACGAAATGGGCCATCAGTTTGGAGGCGAACACACATTTAACGCCATCACAGGCTCCTGTAACGGAAACCGGTCAACCAACGCGGCCGTTGAGCCCGGAAGCGGTATCACAATTATGGCCTATGCAGGAATTTGTGGAAACATTGATAATCTCGGCAGCCACAGCATTCCCTATTTTCATGCAATCAGTTACGATCAAATTGTGAATTTTACAGGTGGTCTCGGGCTCGCCTGCGCATCCAGCAGTGCTACCGTCAATCATCCGCCGGTAGTGAACCCACTCACCGATTACGTGATACCATTTGGCACACCTTTTTATCTTACCGGGTCGGCTACCGACCCTGATGGTGACCCACTCACCTACTCCTGGGAAGAAACGGATATTGGTACTTCGGCCGCAAGCTGGAATGCAGGTGTAAAACCGTATTTTATGTCCTATGCCCCTACCATACTTACTACACGTTATTTTCCGAAAGCTTCAGTAGTTGCGGCCGGAAATTATACTAATACCCGCGGAGAATACCTCACCAGTTCGCCACAAGCCCTTAAGTTCAGGTTAACGGCCCGTGATGGAAAAATGGGAGGCGGTGGTGTTTGCAGCGCCAACATGAATCTTACTGTTGATGCCTCAGGCCCCTTTGTGGTTACATATCCATCGGCCACAGGAATCAGCTGGGTTTCAGGAACGTCTCAAAACGTTACATGGGATGTGAACGGCACTGATTCCGGACCTGTGAGTTGCGATTCGGTAAAAGTGCTTATCTCTTACAACAGTGGTAACTCATACAGCGTACTGCTGGGCTCAACGGCCAATGATGGCATTGAAAGCATTACGGTGCCTACCGTAACGGCGAGTATTTTTACATGCAGGATACGGGTTGAGAGCAAGGGCAATGTTTTTTATGATATTGGAAACAATGATTTTACCATAAGTACAGCAACCGATGTGGGCGTTCCTGAGATTTCATCTTCCAATGCCGTGGGCCTATCAGCCTGGCCCAATCCCGCAACAACTGTTATTAATGTTTCGGCAGCAAACCTCGATGCGGCTTCTGAAACCCTGTTAAGTGTAACCGATGTGGTTGGCAAAGAGTTGATGCATATTAACTATGGCCGGCGGGGTAATTTGGTAACCACAACCGACGTATCGGCACTCGCTGCAGGCGTTTATTATCTGCGTGTAAGCAACAGTTCAAGAGCAGGGGTGTACCGAATCATTAAGCAGTAAGCCAAAGCCATTTATAAATAAAAAAACCCGGAACTGCTTTAAAGGTTCCGGGTTTTTATTTAAAGTCAGGGCCTTTAGGTATTCACCAAAAGCTTAAAGCCTTTACCGTGTATATTAATGATC
>CALMNJ010000244.1 GCA_937868675.1 uncultured Bacteroidota bacterium
TAGCCACGTGTTTTGTTTATTTATACATTATAAAATTTAAGTAATCCATTTACCAGCAGATCACGTTCGCTCATACGCCGGTAAGTAAGCCCTTTGAGTTCCACTTTCTGGCCGTTAACAGTGCCTTTGTTCCAGGCAAGCAGTTTGTTGCCGGCTTCGGCAATTTTATTTTCATTTAAGAGTCGCAAGGCACTTGAATTATTGAAACCACTGATGCCAACGTTGTAGGCAAAAGCGACGAGGGCGCCCACCTGATCGTCGTTAAGTTTTATTTTTACCGTCTTGCGCACGGCGCTCTCATATGCAGCAAGGTCGCGCACAAGCAGGTCTTCCGCCTGCCTCTGATCGAAGCCTGGAAAAAGATCGCGTGCTTTTCTTTCGTTTTCTTTTCCCTTTACAAATTGTCCGCTCACCGGGTCAACAATCGCATGTCCCCAGCCGATGGTCCAGATGCCTACAGGATCGAGTTTGGGCTGAATGCCAAGTTCTTTAAGGTTGCCATCGTGAATACTTTCGTAATGTTTAATAAGGTCAATTGAGTTTTTTGAAATCGCCATGATTTAATGGGTTAAATTGGGTTAATGATGAAAATAATTAGTTGTATTTAATTGAATGCAATTTGGTGAAGGAATAAATCACTCCTGTAAACTGGAAATTAGATTTGATCTGAGAGCAAAATTATAAAGACCGGATGGTGAACTGGTTTTGGTTTTTTTATAAATGTTGGTTTTGTGATAATCAACCGTTTTCACAACAATATTCAAATGGTCGGCTATCTGCTTGTTTGTTTTGCCCTGACAGGTAAGGGCAATAATTTGTTTTTCGCGTTCGGTGAGTTTGATCTCGAATGTATCGGGTTTTGAAAGTTCCTGCATCAGCACTTTTGAAATGCTTTTGTTGTGATAGTATCCTTCTTCAATTACTTCTTTTATCACATCCGCAAAATGTTCGAACGAACTGTCTTTCGAAACAAAAGCGTTAGCGCCCAGCTTAAAAAACTCAATCATGGTTGCTTCATCTTTGTGATAGCTAATCATAATTACTTTGATTTCGGGATAGCTGAGCCTGATTTGCCTGAGTGTTTCTTTGCCATTGAGCACGGGCATTTCAATGTCAAGAAAAATAAGATGCGGTGAGGTTTTTGGTAAGAGCTTGATAAGGTCGCTGCCGTTATCTGCTTCGGCAACTACCTCCAAATCGGGAAATTCTTTAAGAAGAGAAATGTAACCTTTACGGGTGAGCCGATGATTTTCGGCAATAGCAACTTTGGTTTTTGAGTACATAATGGGTCTAATTTGAAAATAAATGTACTAAAAAAATCAGAGGAAACGGTAGCAGATAAAATTTTGATAAATCTTAACGAAACAAAACAAAGGCTTCAGAAGGGGTTAAAAGCCTTGCGCATAGCTGGTTCTCGAAAGCCAAGCCAGTATCAAGAATAAAACCATACTGGGGAAATCCCCAGGGTATACCTAGTGAAAACCCCAGGTTGCTTTCTGGTGGAAACCCCAGGTTAAGATTTAGTATAATCCCTAGTTGACAAATGCCTGATTGTATCGGAACTTTACAATTAATAAAACCAACTCTGGCGAGTACATAACCAGGGAAACCCAAAAGTACTGAAATGATAAAACCCAAACAGCAAGCATCCCGCCACACTAATTAAACAAAACATGGCAAAGGTTTCGAGAGAAATATTAAAATCATTTTTTCAGTCTGGAAGCAGGCCCACCGCGGCCAACTTCAACATGCTGATTGATTCGTTGCTGCACTATGCAGAGGACCGTGAAATTACCGGACTTAAGGAATACAATCCTGCCAATACTTACATGCAGGGCGATGCGGTTATTAACGCATCGGTAATCTATCAGGCGCTTATTGATACGACCGGTGAATTTAAAAGCAATCACTGGAAAAAAATTTCCGACGCGACATCTGTTTCGCAGCCGGTGGCTGCAGCATTTGGTTCGGATTATGTGTTGGTTGAAGAAATGGCAGAGAGTTTTTCACTGAGCGCTTCGGCTATGGCAACCAAACTTTCAATCAGCACCGGCACACGTACCGGCACTTACCGTATTGCCTGGCAGGCTGCGGTGCGTCATCAGCAATCAGGAGGTTTGGGGCGTTTTCAGCTGTTAAATGCGACTGCATCCATCCTTATCGGAAGCAGCCTTGTGATAAAGCAAAACAGCAATTCGGAAAAAATTCCGGTTGGTGGGTTTTCAAAAATGAATCTAAATGGAAACGATCAGCTGATAGAACTACAATATCAAACCCTGGATGCGGGAATGGGACAATACATTGAAGATGCAAAAATCGAACTTCTGAAAATTTCAGATTAAGCAAAGAGTTTCATGAAATTAGGAGCATATAAAATTGACAAGACACCGGTTTCGGAGCTGGATCACATTAACGTGACTGACCTTAAAGGGAAGCCAGCTTTTATAATGGCCGAAAAATTGCCGGCGGGGTACAAAGACATTACCAGTATCGAAAACTTGCACACTTACGGGCGGGGCCTTATTGGCACTGTGGAGGGCTTCTTGGATTGGAAGTGTTTGCAGCGCGAAATAAAAGAACTGGTGCTGGCAAAAGTAAAGAATGACCTCAAGGAAAACTGGAGCAGACTGAGCCAGGTCGAAAAACAGATTGCATGCAAATACATGCTCGGCAAAATTCCACCCGATGTTTTTGCCGCTGTGGTGCCTGAGGCATCTGAACGCGCTGCCATTGCCCAGGAGTTTGACGCAAATAACAGAATAGCCAGGGGAAACTGGTCGTCTGCAGGCGGACGAATGCAAGTCGTAAAGAACCTTTTGTTTTCAAAACTCGGAGTCCAGCAGGCACAGGAAGTAATTGCCGATATACTTAAGGAGGGTCTGCTTCACCTTTATGAAGGTGGAGTTGAAGGTACCGAGGAGGATGGAAATATAGGCATAAATGATTTTTTGCAGGCCCGAAAAAAAACACCCTACTCAACAAGCGGATTAAAAAAGAGAAAATACAAAATATTGGATGGTTCTGCAGATACTGTTAAGGAACTTGCTGACAAACTATCGGATATCATCACAAAAGGAACCTACTAACAAGAAAAGCAGTCATGATAGACGCCGCATTAAAATTATTAAAGGATGAGCTCAATGCCTACATTGACTCCAAACAATCGCCCAATTCAAATGAAAGCCTTGTGGTGCTTTCGGCGGTTGCCAACAGCGATGGAGGCTGGGCTATACCGCCAAGTCAGATCGGACTTTCTCTGATCAACATTGAAGAGGAAAAAGTATTTAAGGACCAGCAGTATACGTTCAGAACGCCTCAGGGAACCTATGAGCAGTACAACCCTGAAATTAAACTTAACCTGTACGTGCTGATATGTGCCAATTACGTGAATCAATCGGGTGATGATGTGTATGAAGAAGGTCTTAATCAGCTTTCGAACGTGATATCGTTTTTTCAGGGGAAAAATGTATTTACCCCTGATAACACACCAGCTATGGCCGATAGTGATCTCAGCAAGCTGGTAGTTGAACTGTACTCCTATTCGTTTGAGCAACAGTACAACTTCTGGTCCATACTGGGGGCCAAGTACCTGCCCTCGGTGCTTTATAAAGTAAGGCTGCTGGCCTTCCAGGAAAAACGCTCTCAGGGCAGCAATACACCAATAACAAATATTCTTCTTAATACAAAAAAAGCCTGAACATGACTGGGATTAATTATGAAAGGCTCATCTCGGTTCGCCTGACACACAACTTTTTTGAAAGTGGTTTATGCCGCGAGGACATGACCGTTGTGCCGACCGAAGAAACCGAGCGCACGATGAAAAATAATAACATGGTTTTTAAAAACGATGGGGAGGGCTTCAGGATATTCTATAAAACCCTTGATCCATCGGACACCTCCAACAAAACACCGCTTACCGATATGAAAGATGTAACGCTGCGTTTTGCATTGACTCTTAAGAACCCTGAGCAATTTCTTGGTGTAACAGAACTTAGCGACAGCCAGGACGTTAATTATACTAACGGAAAGAAAGCCTATTTTACAAACCGCAATACACAGGATGATATTGAACTGGAGTACAAAATAATCAACCAGTGCGGCAGCAGCCCGTTTACCTATAATGTGCCGGTTATTTCGGATGGCGGGGTGGGACTATTTGTAGGCATTACTAATAGCAGCGGCACGGATGTGTCAACGCTCGTGCCTGACAGTGCAAACGCACAGGTTGATGCAAACGGTCATTATTATTTTACGTTCGATCCGGGCAAACTGCCAAACGGTATGTACACGGTAATCTCCGATAACTCATCGGACGCGCCTGTAACAGATTATGTTTTGGTGGATAACACGCTGGCTAAACAAAATATTTTTGGAATTATTGACATCTTTATTGAAAGCATGGCCAGCGGCAAGCGTCCTACTCTGGCCGGCAACAGCGGGTACACACCACCCGCGCCCATACCGGATGCAGCGGCCGATTATACCTATGATGTTCGCTTTACCCGTAAGGAGAGTAAATGGAAATACGTGATTGTTTACCGGTCAAATCAATTTGATTTCGGAGACACTTATACACTAACCGACGGTGGCGGCAATCAGGCACCATATACTTCGGGAGGTATACCATTGTCTTTTGGTTCAGCAACCGGCTCAACGTATAACGGGTACGATGCAAAAATTTTTGAGACCTCGGCCCCGATACCATTTTTTGAAACCCCCAAAAAGGGAATTGTATCAAACTATACAACTGATCTCGCTATTGTTTTTACTAACATCC
>CALMNJ010000245.1 GCA_937868675.1 uncultured Bacteroidota bacterium
TTTTTATACCACTCTTTCATTTTTTTCATAAACTCAATTTTCTCGCTTATTTCGGCTGCAGGTTTGCCCGAATTTTTGTAATCCTCAATCATTTTAGTGCTGTAACGTTCCATAAAATCGGTGGCGAAAAAATTGTAATCAATGGCCCACACGATGACATAAATGGTAGCGGCAACCAAGGTCATAAGGGTACCGAGTTTAAACGCCTTGCCAAATGTAATGTAGCCGCCGTTCAGCTTATCGCGGTAATTCCTTGTGCCCACAAAAATCATCGAAAAGGCTACAATCATGGTGGTGTAGCCAATCACCTCTGAGGCAAAGTAGTTATCACCGCAAGCGCCGCTCAGTATAAAAATAATCATCCAGATACAGGGTATCGCCCCTGCAATTGAACCATAAATCAAAACGTGTTTTTTCATATTATATTTTTATTTGTTTGTGCAAAATTCGCACTCCGTTAGTCTTTTTCATTCATCCTTTCGGGTGATTTTGGACTCACACCATAAACAATCACCCTTTAGTATCAGCGTGTTAAGCTATTAATCTTAATAGCCTCGCTTTTTCAACCGCCTGAGTCCGCCTTTTTACATCCAGCTTTTCAAACACGCGCGACGAATGTGTTTTTACCGTATTAAGCGAAACAAAAAGCCGGTCGGCAATTTCCTGATTGCTGAGGCCTTCGCCCATCAGTTGCAAAACGTCCAATTCCCTGTTGCTTAGTCCGAGCTTTTCCTTCTCCCTTTCGTTCAGTGTAAAGTTTCCGGTATCTTTAATCAGTATTTCTTTCTCCACCACCACGGTTTCTATTTTCACTTTGGGTTTTGCCAGTTTTAATGCCAGCCACACGCCAAGCCCCATAAAAACAAGGGCTATCACTGTAAGGTAAACCTCAACGGGGTTATTGTAAAGTAAAAAACGAAATTCAAACCAGTGGAGAATATAAATAAGTATGGCCATCAAAACAGCATACAAAACCAATTCACGGTTTCTTGAAAGGGTCATCAACACTTTACCATATGCGCTTAACGCCTTGCTCATTTAAGGTGAAGATACTATAAAACCGGTTCATTTTTGTTAGGCTGTATCGGTTTTGCTATCGGCTACATCCCCAACATTCAGGTTATTTTCAGGGTTTCCTTACAAAAACATAACCGCCCTTTTCCGGGCCCAGAACCTGAACCCCCTTTTCAGTATAGCCGCGTTCCCACATGTTTATTTCGTTTGGCGACAGACTTAACTGAGTAGTGGTGTATTTGGCACTTTTACGCTCACTGGAGCAGGCTTTGTTTGTAGTTCCCCCGGTAAATATGTCGCCTTTCTTTTTCAAAAAAAGCGAACAACCAAATCGTTGGTTTAAAGAGTCCGGCGTAAGGGCCCGTTCACAATCAAGGGGCTTTTGTGCAAATCGTAACGGTTCGTCAATAGTAAAAATGGCACATTCAAAAATTCCCGGTTCATTTTCGGTAACGTGGTAAATGCGTTGGCGGTAAGGTTTGTTTTCGAAACCATGGGTGGCCTGTTCCAGATAAAGCCAAATTCCATCCGTTCTGAGCGTCCAAATCGGCGTTATGGCGAGCCGCATGTTGTAATAATTCACGCTGTCGGTGCGGCTTTGCTGTTCGCTGCTAAATGTACCGGTAAAGTACTGGCCAAGTTTTTTAAGTTCGGAAGATAAGGTGGTTGTTTCCTGAGCAAACGTTGAAAGATGAAAAAACAAACAAATGTGGAAAAGAATTTTTTTCATGACATTTCATTATTGAAGAGGCTAATTTGTTGTGGATCCGGCTCAGGTTTTACATGCTTTGTAAACCTCATTGAAGGCCTGTCCTTGCTTTCCGTTTTAAACAAATCGCCATTAAGGTGGAAGACTTCACTTTCGTGGTAGCGCGATGCAACCGATATGTTTACTCCTTCTGCATGTTCGCAAAACAAAGCGGCAGCAAGTTCGGGATCATTATTCTCGCGGCTCAGATGCGAAAGAAAAACATGGCTCAACTGGGGTCCACGATGGTTGAGAAACAACTCCAGCGCCTGATGATTTGATAAATGCCCGGTGTTGCTGCTGATGCGGCGTTTCAGGTGCCAGGGATAATTACCCTGATCCAGCATTTTTTCGTCGTAATTGGCCTCCAGAAATGCAGCATGGCAACGGCTAAAATGATGCCTTAGGTTACTACAGGCATGCCCAATATCGGTAAACACTCCAAGCGTGATTTGCTTATGCGTAACAGTAAAACTCATAGGTTCGGCCGCATCATGATGTTTCGTAAATGGCAACACGCTCAACGCGCCGATCTTTACTGCCTGATGATGCCTTATGTCATTTAGCCTACTCTGCGGAATTACCAGTCCCCCGCCTTTATAAGTGCCCTGGTTTATATATACAGGCAACCCGTATTTGGTTGAAAGTGACTCCACACCCCGGATATGATCAATATGCTCGTGCGAAACAAAAATGGCCTTCACGGTGGTGATATCTAGCCCCAAACGCCGCATGCGGCGCTCGGTTTCGCGGCATGAAATGCCGGCATCAATGAGCACAGCCTCTCTGCCATTGCCCGCATAATAGCAATTGCCGTTGCTGCCCGAATTAATACTGGCTATATAAAGCGACATGCTGCAAAGAAAACGAAATTTGTTTTTGACAACTGGGTAAGTTACCCACAACAGTTAACGTACTTTTATACAATTACTGCACTCGGGAAACCAGGTATCAATAACATCAGGAAGTTTAACCGGATGCCCCTCATCGTCAACGGCATTAATGCCGGTAAAGAATATTTTTACGGCACTTTTCTGCTTTTTGAGGTAGTTGAGCATTTCTCCGGTAAGTTTATTACTATACCCTTCAAAAGAGGCCGTTTCGCGTTTGCCCTTAATGTAAAGTATATAAGAAGCAATCTTATTTTCTTTGGGATTCCCAAACCGGTCTATTACCATCAGCCTCAGATCAACGTTATCAAACACAGCTTTCGACAAATCAGACTCCTTTTTTACCTTAATGGTAAAAGGCTCCTGCGCGTATAGCCCGCTGGTTACGGCCACCATGGCGAACAGTAAAACAACTATCAGACCTTTAAGGCGCATAAACGTTTTTCTGTTTTGAAGATACGGTTTTTTTGAGCTTGGGTAACGGCGTATTTCAAATATAAAGCGGCCGGGCATACAAATGAAACGATGGCGTTTTTAAAAGCAATTATTAGTAACATAACTGGGG
>CALMNJ010000246.1 GCA_937868675.1 uncultured Bacteroidota bacterium
TGAGTGAACTCATGATTCCTGCTTACGCCAATTTTGGTGGCAAAATTCACGGTGGCATCCTCCTTTCTCTCATGGATAAAGTGGCCTACGCCTGCGCCAGCAAGCATGCGGGCAATTACTGCGTTACGGTGTCGGTTGACAATGTGGACTTTTTGGAACCGGTTGATGTTGGCGACATGGTAACCATGTTTGCATCGGTCAACTATGTGGGCAAAAGCTCGATGGTGGTTGGAATAAAAGTAATTGCCGAAAATTTCAAGCAGGGCACGGTAAAGCACACCAACACTTCTTATTTTACCATGGTGGCCAAGGACGAAAATGGAAAACCCACCCTTGTTCCGGGGCTCATTCTTGAAACAAAAGAAGAAATAAAACGCTTTTTGGAAGCGGTGAAACGCAAGGATTTAAAATCCACTTACAAAACAGAATTGCAAAATGCCAGACTGGCCCTTTTGATTGATCCCGAAAATACCCTGCTGGCCAATGAACGCTGTAAACTCAAACTGATTTAAGTTTAGAAGCCAGTAGACTAAATTCATCTTAGAAAGAAGCAGGATAACTTTGCTTTAAAGATTCACGGCATCATCAAAACCACCGCCCGTTTCTTTTGAACCAATATAGCCCAGCCTTTTTCCGGTGCGCAGAGAAGCGCTGCTCGACTTTTCCTGCATCTCCATCACGGTTACCTGCCTCACCGCATCAAAGGGCGGCGCGTATAAATCAAAGGCAATTGAATACACAATTAGTTCATCAACAATATCAGCCAGGTTTCCGCGCGTTATTGGTTGTGTACTGAACTTACCGTACTTGTAATCTATTTTCACCCGTGTTTCAACAAAAAAGTTCTTTTCACGATTCACAAAAATCCGGGCTACCAGGTAACCCACATCGTTGAGGCGGTTGTATTTAAACGAGTCGGCCAAAAAATTATAGATGCTGATAATGCCACAATACGAGTTGAAATGTTCGTTCTTAATGTAACTTGTTTTATGCATCGGATGCGAGCGGTCAAACTCAAACACATTCGAGTGCATCTCAAAGTCGAGAATATCGCCGGCCACTTTCAGCTGCATGCTTTGCAAACTAAGTTCTTTAAAGTTAATGAGAACCCGCTTGTCAATTTTTGACATGGAGGATGAAAAATCGTCGGCCTTTTCTTTCAGAACATCCCGTAGCTCATTAAATACAGCAATGGTATTGCTGTAAACATCCTGTTTCATTACCGATTTTTCGGTTAGCAGCTTCAGGATCGTTTCGCGCTGGTTTTTTTCCTGCTCGCTCATATCACTTTTTTTAATTGGCTCTGGCAAAAACCACCCGCTGACTACTGGGCTTACCGCTGTATATACAACGCCCTTGTTCCAGGGTATTATTTAGCGGGATGCAACGTATGGTGGCTTTAGTTTCTTCCTTTATTTTCTCTTCTGTTTCCGGAGTTCCGTCCCAGTGGGCCAGCACAAATCCCGGCTTCTCGTCAAGTATCTTTTTAAATTCATCGTAGGTATCCACCTTCACGGTCATGGCATCCCGGCGCTCAAGTGCGCGTTTGTATAGGTTGGCCTGTATTTCGTCCAGCAGTTTTTGTATATAGGTCTCTACCTCCTCAATTTTCACCACTTCCTTGCTCAGTGTGTCGCGCCGCGCAACTTCAACGGTGCCAGAGGCCAGATCGCGCTCACCAATGGCAATACGTACCGGAATGCCTTTGAGTTCATATTCGGCAAACTTCCAGCCCGGACGTTGCGTATCACGGTCGTCGTACTTTACTGAAATATTTTTCTGTTGCAGTTTTTGTTTGATCTGATTGGCGGTAACGCTCACGTTTTTGAGGCCTTCCTCACCTTTGTAAACAGGCACGATCACCACCTGCACCGGTGCCAGTTTTGGCGGTATTACTAGTCCATTGTTATCGCTGTGGCTCATAATCAGGGCGCCCATCAGCCGGGTGCTAACGCCCCAGCTGGTAGCCCACACATAATCCAGTTTACCATCTTTGGCTGCAAATTTTACATCAAAGGCCTTGGCGAAGTTTTGTCCCAAAAAATGTGAGGTTCCGGCTTGCAAAGCCTTCCCATCCTGCATCAGTGCTTCAATGCAATAAGTGTCGTCGGCACCGGCAAACCGTTCACTGGCGGTTTTTACACCTTTTATCACGGGCACTGCCAGCCAGTTTTCGGCAAAATCGGCGTACACATCCAGCATCTTCAAGGTTTCCTCTATAGCTTCTTCCCGGGTGGCATGTGCCGTGTGGCCTTCCTGCCATAAAAATTCTGCAGTACGCAAAAACAAACGCGTGCGCATTTCTCAGCGCACCACGTTGGCCCACTGGTTTACCAGAATTGGCAAGTCGCGATAGCTTTGAATCCAGTTTTTATACGTGCTCCATATAATTGCCTCGCTGGTGGGCCTCACAATCAGCTCCTCCTGAAGTTTAGCGTCCGGATCAACAATGAGCTTTCCTTTTGCCTGCGGATCGGTTTTAAGACGGTAATGCGTTACCACCGCGCATTCTTTGGCGAAGCCTTCGGCGTTTTTCTCTTCTGCTTCAAAAAGGCTTTTTGGAATAAACAGCGGAAAATATGCGTTCACGTGTCCGGTATCCTTAAACATTTTATCGAGTGCCGCCTGCATTTTCTCCCAAATGGCAAAGCCGTGCGGCTTTATTACCATGCATCCTTTTACTGCACTGTGATCGGCCATGTCGGCCTGCACCACAATATCATTGTACCACTTACTGTAATCCTGTTCTCTTGGTGTTATTACCTTACTCATAAATTAATCCTGAATCCTTGTGTTACCGCCTGTTAAAATCTCTGCATAAATATTGCTAAAACTTTAAGAGGTAGATTGTAATTGCGTAAATTTACTTAAAATCTCCGCTCAGTTAATCTTTAACCAAAGATGAAACCATGAAAAAAAATCTGATTTTATTCACTGTGGTTTGCAGCACACTTTTTTCGTGCAAAACAACAAAAATTGAATCGTTTGCGGACGATGTATATCTGAGCCCTGTCGAAGAACGCAGGTTGGCAAGGGTGGCCGAAGATGAACGTTTGAAAAAAGAAGCCGACGAAAAAAAGCAGCGCGAAGAGGCTATTGCCGCACAAAAAGCGAAGGACGATGCCAACCCGTATTATAAAGACCCTGCATACAGTGCGGACGATTATTACGACTATAAATACGCTTCACAGATAAGCCGCTTTAGCAAGCCACTGCCCGGCGCCAGTTATTACGACCCGTATTACACCAATTACTACTCCTATACCCAAAACCCTTACAGTTACGGAACCAGTATTTATTCAACCAGCAACTATTGGCACAACCCTGCTGCCGGTTTTTCCTACAACAGTTATTACAATAATAACTGGAGTTATTCCGGCTGCTCTTGCAACTGCAACAATTACTACAACGGCTACAACAGCTATTACAGTAACTACAATGCGCCCTGCGGCACATCCTATGGAGTCTCGGTTTACCCCTACTATTCCGGCTACAGCAACTGGAATTACAATGGCCAGGGGTATTATGGTTCGCCATACTATGCCGGTGGATACTATAACAGTGGTTATTACAACAACTACAGCGGAAGCGGCTGGGGCTATTAC
>CALMNJ010000247.1 GCA_937868675.1 uncultured Bacteroidota bacterium
TAAACGGTCCATTTTTCATAATACCATAAGCCTTTAATGGTTTGACTGTTTGTTGTTGTTAGAAATTCTTGTCTGGATATCGTCGTGCCGGTTTTAGAATGTTGAGCGTATCAAGAAACCCAATTACCAAAGATTGTTCCATGAAATAAAATAATCCTAGTCATGTTTTTATCTTAGGTCAATGTCTGCGGCAAATAATGCGATCTTTCTGCGGCCCTGTGTCCGCTTTTTTGCTGTGTCCCGATATAACATTTGAGCAACCTTGCGCAAAAAAATGGTGCTAAACCGCAGTTGGTGATGTGTTTTATTGTGTCTTGATTATTTTTTGGTTTACAATCAGTTCCTTTTTGTCCGTGTACACCAGCAAGGTATAACTACCTGTGGCAATGCTTGATAAATTAATTACGCCCAGGTTTGTTTGAGCTTGATATATTGTCTTACCATTCAGGTCAATAAGTTGAATAGTTTTTATCCCATTGTATGCAATATTTAAGATGTCTGCCGTTGGATTAGGGTACACATTTGGTTTTGTAATTAAAGAAGCGTTTTCATATACGCCAACGCCTTGATTTTTTATAATTTTTGTGCTTTTTAAAACGGAATTAATTTTTAGCCGTACAAAATATATTCCGTAAGGCAAAAGGTATGTTATAAAATTTAGTGAATATGAGCCACCAGGTAAAATAGTGTTTGTGAAAAAAATTTTTTTTAATTGTCCGGCAACATTATAAACGTCAAGTGAAATTGTGTCTGTTTGAGTAATTGAAAAATATATTGTCGTCGCCGAGTCGCAGGGATTAGGATTAACGTAAAGTGTGTCCGTATTTGTTGCTTTAACTGCTGCCGCCAGGCAGTTTACAAATAAAAGTGTTAAAATTAGTTTTTTCACGATTGTCATTTTAATTGTTGCGTCGTTAAATTTTACACCTTATTTACGAGCTGAGCCGCTTTTGCTAATCCAAGTTACATATTTAGGCTTTATTGCGCAAAAATAGTCGCTTGCCTGTTGTTATAGCAATTCACCAATAAATGGTAAAGTAACTGTATCCGAACCAGCGCATCATTGCCAGCCTGAATACTCCCCTGCTCCATTCGCTATTTTATACCCGGTATTGAGTATCTTGGCATTTCATGCCACGCGCCTTTATTTACCTCGTTGTTTTTTTAGGCCTTCAGCTTGCCGGCAGAGGGCAGGAGCACACGGGTTTTATAAAGCTGCGTGCTGTAAATAAAACAAATCAGGACCCCATACGCGACACCCTTTACCTTTGTTTTAATCCCGGCCAAAAAACATACCGCCTCCTTCCCGACTCTGATGGCCTTGCGCAGCTCCGTTTTTTTGAACCCGGACGCTATAGCCTTAAAGCAAGCGCCACCGGCTATTTACCCGCGCATCAAAAAAAAGTGATTGTAAACAACATTCACACCACGTACATCTATCTTAAATTCCGGCCCATTAAACCGTAACCTGCACATAAAGCTCCCCTTTTTTTAGCCGCAAAACAGGCTCAATTTTATTAATTTAGCGCGCTGTTTTTTAGAATTCTGAAATACCTGCCCCTGCTGCTGGCCTGCGCCCAAAACCTGAGCGCACAAAACGGCATTACCGGCCACCCCAACTGGCAGGTGCGCGTTTCCTTCAGCCCCGGTATTACCCTTGCCCACCGCTCCACCATTAACCACCTGGTAAAAGGCTTCCCTCAAATTTACGGTCTTGAGCTTTCAAAGCCCACCCTTGGCAATAAACTGTGGCACCTCGAAAACAACCTGCCCGATGTGGGGCTTTCGTTTCAGTTTCTCGATTTCCGCAATCGCGAACAACTTGGCTACGCCATTGCTACAGCACCCTTTATTGATATTCCGCTTAACCAAAAAGTAAAAGCCTCGCGGCTCGTTTTCCGACTCAGCTTCGGTGTGGCTTACATGACCAATCCCTTCGATCCGATTACCAACCACAAAAACAACGCCATCAGCGGTCGGTTCAATGCCTTTGTGCAGTTTAAATGGTTCTGGCACCTTTACCTTAACAAAAACCTGCGCATGGAGCCTGGCTTCAATTTTACACACTCGAGCAATGCCCGCGCCAATGTGCCAAATCTGGGCCTGAACATGATTAGCATGGGCCTCGGCCTCAACTTTAGAACAAGCTCCAAAACACCGGCCCCTGCCCCGCAACAGCCCGACTCCAATACCCGCAACCGCACACGTAACGAGCTTATGCTCGTCGCATCAACGGGTTTTACCCGCCGAATCCACAACGGCGAAATGCTGCCCTGCAACATGCTTTCGCTGAGCTACCAGCGCAATGTGCGCAACACCCACAAGTTTAGCGCCGGCCTCGACTGCTTTTACGATGCCAACTACCAGATTGATTATTACAATAAATTTAACACCTACCCTCAGGGAATGCAACAGTTGCGCATGAGTGTGCGCCTGGGGTATTCCTACAACGCAGGCCGCATTAGCTTTCCTGTTGAACTGGGCTACTATGTTTACCAAACGTATGTGCCCGATGCCACCATTGTGAGCCGCCTCGGCATAAGGTATTACAGCAAATCGGGGCTGGTGGCGCACTTTGGTTTACGCACCCACTACGCGGTGGCTTATAATTTTGAATACGGCCTGGGCTACCGGTATTTTATTGGCAAATGATTAAAACGCTGCATATATGGTTTATTGGCACTTTGCTGGCTGTATTAAGCGCTTGCAGTAAGGGCCACGGGCACGACTGCTTTAAAAGCAACGGCAAAACCTCCAGCCAACTGCGCAGCCTGCCGGCTTTTGACAGCGTGCTGGTAAACGACAATGTGGAGGTGTTTATACTTAACGGACCCGAATATAAGGTAGAGATACTGGCCGGCGAACATGTGGCGGGTAATATACTGGCCGAAGTAAAAAATCGGGGCCTTGAAATAAGCAACAGCAACAAATGCAATTTTGTAAGAGGCTACCATCACCAGTTTAAAGCCATTGTTACCACCCCGCGGCTGCTTCGTGTTACCCACAACGGCTATGCCGATTTGCATCTGGACAGAGACCTTGGTTTTACACAAGACAGCCTTAGCCTGCGCGCCGGCGGTGCGGGCAACATACGCGTGAACGGCCATTTTAAATACATTAACTCAAGTACCCAGTGCGACGGCGATATATACCTGAACGGCAGCACCGGTGAGGCGATTATTTATGTGGCAGGCACCTCGTTTATATATGCCGATGGGCTGGCGGTAAGCGATCACTTGTACACGGCCAGTTACACCTCGGGCAACTGCAGCTTTAGCCTTAACAACACCACCCTGTTTGACGGCTACATACGCAAAAGCGGTAATATCTATTACAGCGGCACGGCGCTAACCGTTAATATCATAAACGACGATAACGCCCCCGGAAAACTGATTAAAAAACAATAAAGGCCAGGGCTCACGCGTTTCCCTCTTTAACCGGTCGCAGGACTAAAAACCTCTTTTTCAGGCCGTAAAACCAACCCTGCGGTGTTTATTTTTATCAATAAAAGCCTGTTTAAATCAATAAACATGGGGTTTGTTAAGAAATCAAAAACAGGCCATGAAATACTATTTGCTATCGGTATATTTTTGTTTTTAATGGCATCCAAACGCAAAAACGAAATGAGCCTGAAGGAAGTGATTGCGCTCATTACCCTGCTCGACGATCCCGATGAGCAAATATACTCGCAGGTTAAGGAACGCTTTGTAAGCCTTGGGCCACCCGCCATACCGCATCTTGAAACCGCCTGGGAAAACAGTTTTGAGGCCATCATGCAAAAACGCATCGAATCCATCATCCACACCATACAGTTCGAAACCCTGCAAAAAGCCCTTAAGAGCTGGGCGCTGAATGAGCAGGATGATTTGCTGAAGGGCACGCTTATTTTGGCGCGCTACCAATACCCC
>CALMNJ010000248.1 GCA_937868675.1 uncultured Bacteroidota bacterium
ACGCGGTAGGTACAGGACCGTTTTATATTGACAGTATTGTGCCTGGAAAAAGCATCATTATGAAACGTAATCCTGACTACTGGGGCTATGATTCAAATGGTAATCAGTTGCCTTACGTTGATGGTATTGTGTGGAGCAGCATTAAAAGCAAGCTGGCCGAACTCGACGATTTTAAGGCTGGCAAACTCGACGTTATTTACAATATCCCGGGTTCAATGCTTAGCAGCGCCATTGTGCAATCAGGCGGAAAAGTAAATTTTGATATTCATACTTCACCTGCACTTACTACTGAATATTATTGCTTTAACGAGCAAATCAATCCGTTTTTCTCGATGCGTGAAATACGCATAGCCTTCAACCTGGCGATTGACCGGCGCAAACTGGCCGAATCGGCGCTGCGTGGCGAGGGCCGCCTGGCCGATTACGGCCTGGTGCCATACACCGATATGTTTGCCCGAAACGGATACGATTACAAAGCAGTGGCAGGTTTCGCTTACAATCCCGACTCGGCCCGTAAACTGCTTGCCATTGCAGGTTACCCGGGAGGAAAAGGGCTTCCCGAGTTTAATCTCGAAATCAATGAAGGGGGCAGCGACCGCAACGTGCGTGTGGCCAGCGAGGTGCAGGCTATGTTGCGGGAAAACCTGGGCGTAAAGCTTAATGTGAACATTACGCCCTGGGCCACGCACATTGAGAATGTTCAAACCGGAAAAAGCGATTTTTTTCGCTACGCCTGGGTGGGCGATTATCCGGATCCTGAATCGTTTCTCACGCTTTTTTACGGAAAACATGTACCTGAGAATTATACCGACCGGTCTTACATTAACCTTGGCCATTTTAAAAACCCGAAGTATGATTCCATTTTTGTGCAGGCGCTGGCCGAACTGGACCGGCAAAAACGTTACCGCCTGTTTTCGATGGCAGAAAAAATACTGATGCAGGAGGCAGCGCTGGTGCCGCTGTTTTACGACGAAAACTCGCGCCTGGTGCAGAAGAATCTGAAAAACGTTTCTGAAAATCCGCTGAATTACATGGATTTTTCGACGGCTTATTTTACAAAGCCTGTGTCCACGGAAAAGAAATAATTGTTTAAAAAGCCAGCAAAAATGTAAGCCCTATTGATTAAATTAGTCGCACAGTCATCAACAAAGGAGTGCAGCAACAATTTGTAATCATAGTGGCCGGCGGCATTGGCAGCCGCATAAAAAGCGACAGACCAAAACAATTCATCGAAATAAACGGCATCCCGGTTATTGTAAGAACCATCCGGGTTTTTCTGGAATACAATCCGGCTATGGGCATAATTATCTGTGTACACCGCAACTACCGTCAGTATCTGGAAAGTATGATTGAAAAATACGGACTAAAACAAAACGATATTAAAATAACCTTTGGTGGCGACACCCGGTTTGCCTCCGTTAAGAATGGCCTTGCGCTTGTGGAAAACACGAATGCGGTTGTTGGAATACACGATGCGGCGAGGCCCTTTGTTTCAGTACAAACCATTGCCAACTGTTTTGAAACCGCTGCGCAAAAGGGAAATGCGGTGCCATGCGTGCCGGTTAACGAAAGCATGCGGAAAATCAGCAACAATGTAAACCATTCGGTAAACCGGAATGAATTTAAGATGGTACAAACACCACAGTGCTTTGTAGCCTCTAAAATTAAAAAAGCATTTGAAAGCGATTACAGCCCTCTGTTTACTGACGACGCTACCGTACTTGAAGCCAATGGCGAAAGTATAAATCTGGTAGAAGGAAACGAGGAGAACATAAAAATAACATCTCCACACGATCTTATTTTGGCCAAAGCCCTTTGCACACCATGAGTAACGACGAAATTATTGAAGCACTGGAATTAACAGCCAGGCTGATGGAGCTCCACAATGAAAATCCTTTTAAAACAAAGGCCGTTACCAACGCGGCGTTCAAACTGTCGAAAATGCGGTATGATTTTACCGGAAAATCACCGGAAGAAATAGAATCTATTGAAGGAGTGGGCAAAGGTATTTCGGCGAAGATTAACGAGCTTATGAAAAACGGCACAACCCAGGAGCTCGAACATTACAAAAGCAATACGCCTGCCGGGGTAATAGAAATGTTGGGAATTAAAGGACTGGGGCCGAAAAAAGTAAGGCAGCTTTGGCTCGAACTGCAACTTGAAAGTGTGGGTGAGTTGCTCTATGCGTGCAACGAAAACCGGCTTATCACATTGAAAGGATTCGGTGAAAAAACGCAGGAGCAGGTGAAGAAAAACATCGAATTCAGTATTGCGAACAGTCACAAATTTCATTACGCCAGCCTTGAAAAGCCGGTTCAAAACCTGATAAACGTTATAACTGCAAGTGGTGTAACAAGGGCCGTGGCGGTTGGGCAAATGGCGCGTAAGTGCGAGGTAATTGATACACTTGAAATACTGATGGATGGTGCAGTGGATGCCGAAGCCAAAAAACTGGAGAAACAGATACCATTGCCCATTCGGTATTATCACTGCCTGCCTTCCGAATTTTTTTACAAATCGCTCGAACTTTCCGCCACAGCCGCGCATCTCGAAAAAATAAAATTCAACTCAATTAACAATGCGGATTACCAGTCGGAACGCGAAGTGTACAAAGCCCTGGGCCTGCAGATGATTGAGCCTGAATTGCGCGAAGGTTTGCGCGAAGCCGAACTTGCGCAAAACAATAAACTTCCAAAACTAATTGAGGTTTCCGATCTGAAAGGGATTCTGCACAACCACTCAACCTATAGCGATGGCGTTCACTCGCTGAAGGAAATGGCGGATTATTGCCGCGAACTAGGGTTTGAATATTTTGGTATATGCGATCATTCGCGCACCGCAGTATATGCCAATGGGCTTAGTATTGAGCGTGTGCAGGAGCAATGGGCCGAGATTGACGAACTGAATAAACAGGATCCAAACTTCAG
>CALMNJ010000249.1 GCA_937868675.1 uncultured Bacteroidota bacterium
AAGCTTAGTTTGTTGTATGCGGCAGTTCTCCTGACTATCCTCTGGCTTTGCGGCCTTCCCATTGCGCAGGGCAACAGTGGCGTGAGGCAAAGTTTGTAAGAGGTACACAGTTGCGGGCACAGCCGGGGCATTTCACCCCGTTCCCTTTTCATTCCGGCCTGAGCCGGAAACCGGATACATGGCAAAGGTAATATTAATTGAAACACTTCCATTGCCTCCGGTAAACCAGGGCACAACAAAATGCACCTTGGGTTTAAAGTAACCGAAATGTTTGCGCCAGGGATTGCAGCGAAAGCCACGCGCCGAACTTTGCTTCCGCTAAGGCGGATGTTTGTTGGGCGAGGAGGCGCCCGCAGGAAGCCACCGCAGCCCTACAAACAGAGCAAAGGGCAAGCGGGGCTGTAGCGGAAAGCCCGGTGGCGGTGCTGCATTACCAAACACAGCCTAAGCAGCACCGGCAGGCGCCCAAATTGCATTTTATCTTGCATCCCAAAAAGCAAGGCATGTATTTTATATATTTATATACTACAAAAGCTAGTTTGCAAGTAATGTCAGGCACCAGCAGCAAAACCAGGGAGATTAAGGAGAGATGCAACTTAAGGCCGTTTACCGTTTGGCTCCTGTTATTGTTTGGAGCAAGCGGATCAGCTCAGAGCCTGAGCGAACAATGGATTCTGAGCGATCGTCCGGACTCGGTATACAGAAAGGAGGGTGTGGGCAGTTTCAATAAAGAAGGTAATTACTGCTTTACCATTCATGTTAAAGGAGAAGATTTTTTTTACCTCGATCACGATACCATAAATCCGCATTCGGACATTGGCGCCATGTTTAGCGGGCATGGCGATATTGCCACCACTTACGGTTACAGCAAAACCAATAAACGATGGTATTACAAAAATTACCGGGGCACAAAGGTTTACGGACCACTGAGCGGTGAAATGGCGCGTTACAGCGATAATGATACGCATGAAAATATAGCCATTACGCAAATACGCAAAGACACTGTGGAATACTACGCCAACGGACGTCTTATTCATAAAACCAACATGGCGAAGGAAGACCGTTACACTATTGAAAGTGATGACTGGTGCGCCTTTAGCGAAAACGGCAACATGATTTACGCCATCAAAAACGGCCCGGTATATACGTTGTATGTAAATGGAAAGGTGGTGGATACATCGTATTTTAAATACACGCAACTTAAAATAAACGATAAGGGACACTATGTGTTTGCCGAGGGCCGCAGACCAAAAGTGAAAACCAATGGGTATGATTACATGTTTTTTACGCATTCGGCCAAAGCAAGCCTGGGGCCTGTGCGCACGGTTTGGAACTGCGACCTGAACGACGACGGTGGCTATTACTACAGCGGCGATGATAACGGGCCAACCTATCTGGTGATAAACGATACGCTTTACAAAAACCTTCGTTCGGTTTCGGATATTACCCTTGCGGGCAATCGCCATTATTTGTTTACACACGAAAAAAACGGGAAAAAACTACTGTGCGTAAATGGGAAAGATTGCGAGCTGCCTTATAGCAAAATTTATGGTCTGGTGCTTGACCGGCAGGGCAACTTTGCCTGTTTCGGGCTCAGGGACTATTATTTGTACCGGTTTGTAAACGGGCATGAGGACGCATCGCCGGTTACCCGTTTTAATGTAAGGCCAACGCCTGTTTACATAAGCCCTAAGGGTGAAGCGCTTGTGTATTACACCACTGATGATTCGGTGTACGTTTATCAAAACAACCGGTTAATACTCCCTGCGTTAAACAGCTCGGTAACGGTGAGTGTATCTGATTACACCAAGGTGTTGCCGGTTCCGCTTAATCGGCAGAGGGCTGCAAGCGATAAAAGCCTGCTTTACTTTCAGGTGGATACGGTGGGCTATTTTGTTTACAACGGCCAGTTGTCGCGGCCCATGATACCGTTTGCCGAGAGCACCCTGCGACACAATACGTTTGGCGAAATAGTGGCCGGCGGTTTAACCGACAAGGGATTTTATTCGATTCAGAGAACCGGAAGCCAGAAATTTACGATCAATATCAATAATCGTGTTTACCGTGAACTTGATGGGGTTGATGACATTTTTCAAAGGAGCTGTTTTTTTGATGGAAACGAACTGGTGTTTTACGGAACCAAGGCACTTGCCTATTACCGTTTTGTGTTAAAGCTATGAGAATGCGTGTGGCATTATGGATACTTTGCTGTGTGCTCGAGGTTTGTAGCCTGCGGGCGCAAAAAATGCCTTCGGATTATTTTGAGGAGGCCGAACAGTTTGCTGATTCGAATAATTACACCAAATCGGCAGAGTTGTTTCAATACATTGTTGCCCATTTTCCTAAAAGCAAACTGTATGCGAATGCGTTTTACAATACGGGCTATTGTTTATTTATGGATAAGCGGTACGACGGTGCCGCCGGGTTTTTTAAAAGGATACTCAACAGTAATTTTAATGAGTATGAAAAAACGGGCGGTGACATTATGGACGATCCGTATGCCAATTACAGGCACCGGGCCTGCGAAATGCTTACCGAGATTTATGTGACGAAAGAAAAATACGATACGGCGCTATATTACTTTTCGCTGGCGGATACGGCGTATCCCTATCTGCACTTTTGCGGCAACGAGTATGCCGAAAACGATGTTTATAAAGCGCTGAAGTATGCCGGACTCTATACAAAGCTTGATAAGCGCGATAAGGCCATTGAGATGTTGCTGCCGGCTGTGTTTGTTGAACTGGCAGATAATACCGCCGTGATTAAAGAACTGAAACGCCTTCTTAAAAGGAGGAAGGGGCTGGAGGATGAGCTGGACCGGGCCATGGGCGCCATGTATCCAAAAGTTAT
>CALMNJ010000250.1 GCA_937868675.1 uncultured Bacteroidota bacterium
AGGAAGTCATTAACCGGCCCATCAAAAAAGTACCTTCCCTTCGCGACATTACGGTGGCCAACCTCTTTTTCGAGAACTCCACACGCACCCGCCTCTCGTTCGAACTGGCGCAAAAAAGGCTCAGCGCCGATGTGGTCAATTTTTCAGCCTCTAACTCTTCCGTCAAAAAGGGCGAAACACTGGTAGATACCGTCAATAATATCCTGTCAATGAAAGTGGACATGGTGGTCATGCGGCATTCCAGCCCAGGCGCCCCGTTCTTTCTCGCAAAAAAGGTAAATGCAAAAATAATCAACGCCGGCGATGGGGCTCACGAACACCCCACACAGGCCCTGCTCGATGCGTATTCCATACAGGAAAAAACCGGCAGGCTCAAAGGCGTTAAAGTGGTAATAGTTGGCGACATTCTGCACTCGCGCGTTGCACTTTCAAATATTTTCTGCCTTCAAAAAATGGGTGCTATCGTAAAAGTGTGCGGGCCGCTTACCCTTATACCAAAGTACATCACCTCGCTGGGTGTTGAAGTGGAGCCCGACCTGCGCAAAGCCCTCGAGTGGTGCGATGTGGCAAACATGCTTCGCATTCAGTTGGAGCGGCAGGATATTAAATTTTTCCCTTCCCTTCGCGAATACACGATGTTGTATGGTCTTAACAAGGAAATACTCGACAGCCTTTCTAAAAAAGTAGTGGTCATGCATCCCGGGCCAATAAACCGGGGCGTTGAGATCACCAGCGATGTGGCCGACAGTACCCAATCCATTATCCTCGATCAGGTCGAAAATGGGGTGGCCGTGCGCATGGCGGTTATGTTCCTTCTGGCAGGCAGGCAGGCCAGTTAAAGCATTTTTATTTTTTGTTTTTTTGGGCGCCCGGGCGGGCCACTACAGGCTTCGCTGCCGCTGCGGCCTCCTCGCCCAAAACTCCGCTATCGCTGCGTTTGCGGCTGCGGTGGCTAAACCTTGCGTGTCCCTGGCGCACATTGCGTTATAAGTGCTCAGTTAACCCTGTACAAACCCTTCCAGTCGTGCATATCGCCAGGCGAAATCATTTTTTCCTCCATCGGAATTTTGTTGCCGTAGCGTTCGCTGAGTTTTTGTTTTACCGCCGGCGAACTTAAATCAAAACTGCCAAGTGGTTTTAGTGGTCCGGGCTCTAAAGCAAGTGCTCGGTTGTAAACCTTCCAAACAAACTCCGAGCAATATATTTCTGAATCGCTCCAACCAAAATAAATATCGTAGTGCTTACCCAACAGTTTTGTGGCTTCTGCACGGAGTTTTTCAAGGGCGTTTTCATTTAGCAATGTGCTGTCGCGCAGGCGCATCACTTCGCAGGTGCCATCGGCACTCATACTTATAAATTCTTCAATGGTGTTTTTGCTCACCGGCTCCACGGCATGGTACACCATTAATTTGCCCGTTTCGTCTTTCAGAATAATTCCAACATGCGTGTATTTTGAGTGTGTGGCAAGTTGTATGGCAAGCCCCTGGCCGCGTGGGTTACTTATAAAAATAATGTCGCCCGCACGGTAGGCATGGGGCTTTATGGATGGTTTTGCAAACAGGGCGAGTGAGCTGATACTTGCTCCAAAAATGAGCAGCAATAGCAATATTGTATTTTTTCTCATCCCTTAAATTTAAGGGATAAACTATTTTTAAAAACCTGTCATTATAGCTTTAACATAAATTACATCGTAACAATTTTGCCGGATAATAATCCAACTGTTGCAGATATTCGGTGGAGTGTATTGATAGTTTGAGTACAACAGGTGAAACCCGAAGCTATTAAGTAATGCGAAAATGTGATAATAGCGTTAATTGCCTCTTTATATAAATTTGAGTTGTGCTCAAAAAGTATACGTTTTGAAACCCTTTTCGGGCGTATCGAAATAAATAAACGGCTTCGTGGGCACTAATCCTTTCATGACCAAATTTATGGAGGTAAATATTTAAATTTAAGGAACCGACACCTATTGCAGCTTTGCTGATTTGATAGGGGTTGTTAGAAATTTGTTTGATTAAAATTTAATCCGGAACCTTGTTAATTAACAAACGGAGATACTGTTTTGTTGACTGTAAAGTGTTGTGAGTCAATATTTTTTGTAAATTTCTTGTTTGTTTTAGCGATTCGCTTAGTGGCCAAACCGAATGTGAAATTAATCTGTTTGTTTTTTCTGTTTTTTACAGGCCTGTTTTCTTTTTCGCAAAACGAAGCCAGGAAATGGTATTTTGGTTATGGGGCTGGACTTGATTTTTCTACAACGCCGCCCACCCCGATGACTGTATCAAGCATGACTGCTGTGGAAGGCTGCGCTTCCATCGCCAACTCATCGGGTAGCCTCTTGTTTTACACCGACGGAAGTACAATCTGGAATAATACCCATAATGTTATGGCCAACGGCACGGGGTTGCTGGGAAATGGAACACCCTCACAGTCCAGCATTATCATCAAAAAGCCAGGAAGCTCCACCCTCTATTATGTTTTCACCGTTCAGGGGGGTGCTGGTAGCTCCGGGTTCAATTACTCCATCGTTGATATGAGTCTGGCATCTGGTCAGGGATCAGTAACCGTTAAAAATTCAGCTATTTATGGATCGTCCGTGTGCGAAAAACTTACGGCAACCAAACATTGCAACGGGGTTGATTACTGGGTGGTGGCTAAAGAGTATACCAATAATTCAACAATGGGAGGGTTTAGAGCCTATTTATTATCATCGGCTGGAGTTTCTACTGCGGCGGTGGTTTCATCATCCAGTACGTTTACCAACAACTTTGTAAATTATGTAGGTTGTATGAAGTTTTCGCCCAACGGCAAAAAACTGGCCCTAGCAAATTATTATGGATACATTAGTAATGGTGCATCTGGCATGGAACTTTATGATTTTGATATTTCCACGGGTGTTGTTTCCAATTCCCTCGGTCTCCTCTCTGCATCAACCAATACATGGAATTACTATTATGGAGTTGAGTTTTCTCCGGATGGTTCAAAACTATACGGTTCTAATTTATATTCCAACAGTACTTATACGGGTGGAATCAGTCAATGGAATCTTTGTGCAGGATCGGGTTCCGCAATAGTGGCATCCCATACGATTATCGCAGCAAACACTTACTCCAATAATGTTTCAAACTGGTTTGCTTCCATGCAATTGGCACCCGATGGTAAAATTTATGTTGCGCGTTGGTGGGGCAGTTCCAATACTGGTAGTTTCGTATCCGTAATCAACAATCCAAATGCCTTGGGTGCCGCCTGTAATTTTTCATTCAATGGCCAGTCTGTTGCACCGGGTATTTGTTATTATGGACTTCCCAATTTTCCAAGTTCCTATTTTGTTCAGCATCCGGCGCTTACACCAGTTACCAATACGGTTAGTTTTGCTTACGGTTGCCAAACTGCCGCATTTTCATCATACCTGCCCCCTAATCTCACACTCACTACTTGTGCTTCGACTTATTCGCTTAATGGCATACAATGGGATTTCGGAGATCCGGCATCGGGATCGGCCAATACGTCCACACTGGTGAATCCAACCCACCAGTATTCAACGCTTGGCACTTTCACCGCTCAACTTGTTTTGTATTACAGTTGTGGTGGTGGAACCGATACCTTAAAAACGGTGGTGAATTTGAATACACCTTGCATTACCGTTAACAGCACCTCGATCACCTGCGCCAGCCTGGGCTCGGCCACTGTAAGCAGCCAGGGCCCTGGCCCATTTTCTTACACATGGATGCCCACCAGTCAAACAGGATCTGTTGCCTCAGGACTTAGCCCGGGAAGTTATACGCTCACGGTTCATGATTTTGGAAACAATTTTACCTACACCGCTTCAACTACTTTACTCCCCCTGATTCCCTTAACGGGGAATGTGAGCACAACGAGCAGTGTAACGTGCAA
>CALMNJ010000251.1 GCA_937868675.1 uncultured Bacteroidota bacterium
ACAACCATTTTTCGGAACCAAAAACACCGCAATGCTCCTTACTAAGTTTAAAAAATGCCGGATCTGAATTAATTTCTTTAAGTGTCATGCCAAACGTGTTTTCTTCTCCGGTACAAGTTGTTCATATATGTTTATCATCTGCTGCAGGTTCTCCTGCCAGTTGTAGTGGGCTAAAACGTGCGCTCTTCCTGCCTGCGACATTTCGTTGTATCGCTTAGTATCAGTCAACAACGATTCAATCGCATTTTTCAGAGCGGTTTCATCGCCCGGCTTCACCTTAATTCCGAGACTTTCGTTTTCCACAATTTCGGCCAATCCGCCGGTATCCGACACAATTACAGGCTTTCCACAGGCCATGGCTTCAATAACCGAAACCCCAAAGCTTTCGTACTGACTCAGGTTAAGAAGAACATGACTGATATTGAAATAGCGGCTCACTTCCTCAAAAGGAACCCGGCCCGTAAACATCACTTTATCTGATACACCAAGGCCCTCTGCCATTTCCTTAAGGCTTTTCTCCTGTGTTCCCGAACCAATAATCATTAATCTGAGTTGCGGGTATTGCTTGTGCATTGAGGCCAGCGCCTGAATTGCCAGATTAATGTTATAGATAGGCTCCAGGGGCTTGATGGTGGCCATCACAAATTCGGTGTTGCTGAAGGGCGATTGAACCGGGGCCGGTGAAAAGACCTTGGTGTCAACACCAAACGGAATCACTTCCACTTTCTTATTGGTAACCCTGCCAATGTATTCCTGAATTGTTTTGGAAGTAGCACAAAGCACATCGGCATTCCTGAAATTGTATTTGAGTATGCCACGTGCAAAAATATTCTTGTCAGGGAACTTCATTACATCGGTACCCCAGCTCGAAATTACATAGGGATGAAATCCGCACAGAGCACCTACCAGTCCGTAACTTGTTGCGTAATGCGCATGGAGTACATCCGGTTTAAAGTGCTTGATAATTTTACGCACAATACTTACATATTTAAGATATGAAAGTTTGGTCAGGGTACTTTCGGCGTTAATAGGCTGCTCGGGCTCAAAATAAACCGTAATGCGGGGCCTGTCGTACCAGTTATAGGAGGCTTTATTGAAGCTAAAAAGCCCCACCTCTATCCCCCTTTCAGCAAGGCCAATGGCCCATTTTTCGGTATGTTCGCTGTAAGTATCGGACAAAAGCAGTAAACGCATTGCGAGCTCTATTAACCCTGAAAATTAACTAAAATTCCTGTTCTGGTTACGATTTTATTACATCCGGGGGCGCCAAGATATCAGCCATTCATGTGGCTTATAAACAGAGCTGCTGTTCAGGTGCGTGTTGATCTCTTAAAACTTCAAGTATATTTGCAGTATGCTCGCCATGTCGGTTATCGTACCGTCTTTTAATCAGGATAGGTATATACGCGAAACACTTCAAAATCTTGAAATGCTGAAGGCAAAAGCGCCTTCGTTTGGCGTGCATCTACAGATTATTCTGGTTGACAATTGCTCCGATATCCCCACTCAAAACCAAATCAGGGCGTTTTCTCATGTGATTGATAATCTGATAATGGAGCCAGATAAAGGCCAGTATGACGCCATAAACAAAGGCTTAAAACTGGTGGCAGGCGATTACTGGACATGGCTTAATACCGACGACCTGATTGACATGGATGGCTTTGAACAACTCACCGGTTTACTGCAACAAAAGCCCGACACGGATTACATTTATGGCGATGTGGCGTATATTGATGAATTCTCGGCCCATCATAAGAATTCAAGTTCCGGCGAAATCAGCCTGAATCAACTGCTTTTAACCGATGCTTCCATCAGCCAGCCCGGATCTTTTTTCCGAACCGCATTCACACGCCCACTGGGCTATCTGGAGCCTTATCAGTTTGCTTTTGACTACGAGTTTTTGTTGCGCTGCCTTAAAAATAATGCCAGGGTTGTAAAAATTCCTGTCACCGTTGCGCATTTCCGGTATTACGATACCTCCAAATCAGGCAGCCGCGATTTCAGGTTTTTGAAAGAACAACTCATTATCAACAAAAAATACGGTGGCAGCTTTTTTTCAAAACTCGGGTTTATGCTCAGGCTCCGTATTCTGAAACGCAAACTGCTGAATTGATTGGGCACCATAAAAGAAATAACCATGTTTTCGCTGGGCGATGCCGGCAGTCTTAAAACATGGTCGAATGTTCCCTACTTTTTTTCAAAAAGCCTCAGCCAAAAAGGTATAAGCGTAAATCATGTTAACATTGAGGAGAATGCGTTTTTAGATACGTTGTTTCGCTACACCATTTTTGCCCTGCTAAAACTTCTTTATCCGGGCTCGTACCATGGTTTTTTCAGGAGCGGAATCAATCACTTTCTGGTGCAACGCAAAATACAAAAAGCCATGAAGCGATTTATTAACAGCGACGCTCACCTGATTCTGAGTTTTAGTTTCAGTGTTGCAAACCGGTCTAAAAAACCCCTGCTGCTGTTTGGCGACTGGACCTACCTTTACTCCATTACTATTCTCAAAAAAAGAAGCCCTTATTGGTTCGAAAAAAAAGCGCTGAAGCGCGAGAAAGCCGCCCTTGAAAACGCGGATCTTGTTGTAAGTCTTTTTCCTGTATCGGCAACATTTATTAAACAGCATTTTGCGCAAAGCAACTGTCACTACCTTGGGAATGTAGCTAACATTAATACCACACTTAATGAAATCAGAGCCCGGAAGGAAAAAGAGAACAGTCGTCTCATTCTTTTTATTGGTAACCGGAAATATCTTGACGGAGCCCGGGAACTAATTCAGGCATTTAAAGGGGTAAATGAACTTGATCCTGATAGCGAGCTTCATATTATCGGGCTATACGAAAGCGATACCCGGGCTACCGGAAAAAACATGTTTCATTATGGATACCTTGATAAAGGAAACTTGGATCAAAATGAACTTTATTATAACCTCATTTATAAGGCTCGTGTAATTGTGAATACCACCAGGGGCTGGGGCGCTTTTTCCGCGGTTACCGAAGCCATGTATTGTTACACACCAGTGATTACCTCGGCCTACGGCGAGTTTATGGAAAGTTATGGAACGCAACTTGATTTTGGAGAATATGCAGAGCCCGGCGATTTAACAGCCCTGACAAAAAAAATCCTGAGTGTTTTAGATGCCCCAGCACACAAATACAAAACGCTTTCAGAAAACGCCCACAAAAATGCCAAAGCCCACACCTGGGAAAATTTTACTGAAAAATTTACAAATCTTATCGCCTGAGCATGGCAAGAAACCGAATGAATACAGACCCTTTTGCCACTTTTTTAATCGGCAAAAAATCCGTGTTATTATCTGCAAAAACGTAATGCAGTTTATTCTCTCCGATATTGGCCTTGCAGGCCTGATAAGCTTTGAGGCGGAAATACAACTTCAATTTATATCGGTGCCAAACAGAAAGCTGTGAACGGAATGAATTAAACTGTTTGCCGTATATCATGAAATAGGACAGCAAAAGAGGCTCTATATAATGAAGCACAAAATAATTGTCAGACACATTTGTACTTGTAGTGGTGTTTGAGTGAATTCTGAAACTACAGAGTTTGTATGGGAGGTAAGTAAGTCCATGGGCTGAAGAAACTCTCAATAAAAATTCGAAGTCACAAATTTGTTTCAAATGCGGATTAAACAGCCCAAGTTCGGTTATGCATTCTTTTCTGAAAAAGGTCAGACTGGGTTCACCAATAAAATTCATTGCCATGTTTTGCACAGCAATACGGCTTATTAATTGTGGCCCGAAATAATTTCCCCGATTACTGTTAGTATTTACCAGTGTCCTGACTACCTGAGTGTAGTAATTTTTCATATCGTCACTAGCCTTTTCCGGCAAAACAAAATTACGCTTGCTCACAATTAACCGTGTTTGCCCGGTAATTGCACCAACAAACGTTTCAAGGCAGTTGTTCGAAATATAATCATCCTGAAACACAAATTTTATCCAGGCTCCCCTGCTCTCTTCCATGCATCGGTTCCAGTTGCCTACCAATCCCAGGTTTTTTGGATTTTGGAAAAAGCGCACCCGCGAATACCCTGCTGTCAGTTTCTTTATCAGGTCGGGCGTTCCATCCGTTGATCCGTCATCGCAAATCACTATTTCATAATCCTGAAACGTTTGGGCAAGACAACTCTGAAGACACTGTTCTAAAAATTCAGTGCCGTTATATGCAGGAATGCAAATACTTACAAGCGGTTCAGTCATTCAAAAGCCTGTTTAAATTTAAACGGAATTGCGCAATATCCACATTCAGATGATCGTTGCCTACCACCCGGCAAAGCTGGTAATGATAACGGAGACCGGCCACTGACGCAAGAGCCCAGTAACAAAAGTTGGGATTATCTTCCCTGATAAGCTCCAATACCCTTGACCCATCGGGCATAAACATGCAGTTGGTCATATTGGCTCCATGACTTGACACCATTACTTTAACTCCTTTGGCAAGTTCGACCTGCTGCTCGAACGTATAATCCTCGAAATAAATTACTTTAAAACCGAGCGACTTCACAACGTCAATTACCTCATGCTCGTTGTGAACGCGTCTTGCTTTTTGGCGGGAGCGGCTTACAAATATTCGCTCATGACCAGGCGCTGTTCCCATTAAAGGAACAAAAAAATCTTTTACCGCTTTTACCCTTGGTGGGTGAATATGCCCGGAGCCAGCAAGGTAATAGGGAACCAAAAGCCGTTCGGTTTCAAGGTAAGTGCCTTTACTGATATAGGTAATATCTGAAAGCTCAAAATACCTGAGGCTCGCGCTAATATAGGCCGGCGGATTTTTGGGTAGCAAAAGTGAATACCCGTTTAGACGTAATTCGTGACTCACAATGGCCAGTCTTGGCAGGGAATCAACAATCCAATGATAGTAATTGCCGGCCGACCAT
>CALMNJ010000252.1 GCA_937868675.1 uncultured Bacteroidota bacterium
CAAAAATCACCACTGTCAAGCGGGATATCGGTGTTGCTAAGACTTTTGAGGATGCGGTAAAAGCTGTTGTAGCTGATGCGCTTCAGAAGATGTTCCTTACGCTTTTTGCGCACCCCGTAGGCCACATCGTACCCGTCATCGAGGTACTTGAAAAAGCCGGGCAAAAGCGATGGCGGATCCTGCAAATCATCGTCAATAATGGCAACATAATCGCCGGTGCAATGCGAAAGACCTGTTTTTACAGCGATCTGATGTCCGAAATTACGCGCCAGTTTAATGCCCCTGATGTAGGGATACCGCGCGCTCAGTTCCACAATCTTATCGTAGCTTTTATCTCTGCTGCCGTCATCTACCAGCACCAACTCCAGGTCCCAGCCCGAAGCAATCCGCTGTTCGTCAATAGATTCAAGCAGCTTGTGCATAAAGGCCGATGAGTTGTAAATGGGGACTATGATTGATATCTTTTTTGTCATGCCGGCAAAACGCCACTTTTACTTTACCACAAATCTATAAATAAGCTTCTTTACTTCGGTAAGCGCCGCGGTTTTAAGTTTACCAAGGCGGTAGCTGTATGCTGTAAGACCATACCCGGGCCTGCTGCGCACCAAATCAATAAAGTTAAAATAATCTTCCTTTTGTTTATTGGCCACCTGTACGCTGGCCGAACCTGCCGATACCCTGAATCCGGCCACTATCTGAGGCAGGGCCACCAGATCGCCGTGAAGCAGAATTTTAAACCACTGATCCAGATCCAGCACATAAAAAATCTTCGAGTCAAAACCACCGGTTTTTTCAAGTATCGTGCGTCTGAACATCACAGCGCCCCCTTCTCCAATAATATTCCCCCCCGATCGGATGACCCTGTTTATGGCCTCAGTGCCGCTTAACTGCACCCTGCCACCGGCAAAACCACGTTTAAACAGCACTTTGCCGGCATCGTTCAACACCTGGCGGGTGCCGCATACCAGCGCAATTTTTTCGTTGGGGTCGTCCTCCAGCACATCCGATTGCAGTTTAAGGCATTGGGGATACAACAAATCATCGGCCGGCAAAATTTTTACGTATTTGCCTCTGGCCGATAAGGCCGCTTTGTTGAAGTTGCCAACCATGCCAATATTGCTCTCGTTCTGTATAATGCGGATGCGTGGGTCCTTATAAGCGCGAACCACATCGAGTGTACCGTCGGTTGAACAATTATCTACCACCACCACTTCAAAATCAGACATGGTTTGACCCAATACCGAATCAATCGCTTCTTTAATAAAACCGACACAGTTATACACTGGAATACAGACGCTTATCAGGGGTTGACTCACTTAAATAAAAGCCCTCAAGATAACTATATTTTTTTGAATGAAGGCCACGCCTGTCAGCAAGTTTTACAAGGGTTTGTGGATGCCCGGGTTGTGTAAACATACGGGTGGAGTTTTTTTGCGCACACACACCAACCGGGCCAGTCAAATTTCATTACCTTCACCATGCTTTATGTTTGAGATAAAACCAAGTACGCTTAGCGGTTGCAGCGAAATAATTTTCAAGCGCCTGGATGATGTGCGCGGCAGCTTTACCAAAACGTTTCATGTTGAAGCCTTTGAACGCCTCGGAATAAACATGCCATTTAAAGAAGAATACTTTACCTGGTCGCATAAAAATGTGTTCCGCGGCATGCACTTTCAGCATCCGCCCAAAGCCATTGCCAAAATGGTGAGCTGCATGTATGGGCGGGTAACCGATTATGTCGTTGACATCCGCCACAACTCGGCCACTTATGGGGAATGGGTGGCCTTTGAACTCGATCACCTCAACCCTTCCATGGTGTTTGTGCCCGAAGGTTTTGCACATGGTTTTTATGTACATTCCGATACTGCGCTGATGCAGTACAAGGTTTCGGACGTGTTTGATCCGGTTTGCGACAACGGTATCGCATACACCTCTTTTTCGTTTGCTAAAAGCCTGCCGCAGCCAGTTCTTTCTGATCGCGATAAGGCATTTGTGGCGTTTAAAGATTATAAAAGTCCCTTTGCTTTATGAAAATACTTGTAACCGGTGCCAGCGGTGGCCTGGGCGGCCTGGTCATAGAAAGCCTGCTGGCCGCAGGGCACCAGGTGGTGGCCACCTCCCGCAATGCCGGAAAAGCCGCTACACTTCCTTTTTACGATAAGGTTATTTATAAACCATACAACATTGATTCAACCGGCGATCAAAATCTGTTTACCTACTTCGAACAGCCCGATGCTGCCATACACCTGGCCTGGGAAAAACTGAACGAATACAAAAACGAGGAACACCTTGGTCGCATTTTAACGTCTCATAAACAATTCCTTACCAATTTAATAGAGCATGGACTTAAAAATCTTACCGTAGCAGGTACGGTTTATGAGTATGGTTTGCGTGAGGGCGAACTGAGTGAGGACCTGCCACCGGCGCCAATCATGCCCTACCCTGCCGCCAAAAACCAGCTTCGCGTGTATCTTGAGGCGTTACGAACCAGGTACCCGTTCTCGTTAAAATGGCTGCGCATTTTTTATGTTTTCGGCGAAATAAAGGAGCGCAAAAACCTTTACACACTTCTGCTCAACGCCGTGCTTAACGGTGATAAAACCTTCAACATGTCGGGCGGCGAACAGGTGCGTGATTTTTTGAGCCCGCGACAGATAGCCGCCATTATTTGCAGCGCCGCACCGCAACAAAAGGTGGATGGCATTATTAATTGCTGCAGCGGAAAGCCGGTGAAACTGAAAGATTTTATTGCTTCATTTCTGCAAAACAATGGTTATGATATTGAGCTTAACCTCGGCTATTACCCTTATCCGGATTACGAACCCATGCAAACCTGGGGTTCGGTAACAAAGCTCAACAGTTTGTTGGAAGCTGCAAAATAATAATACTGGCGGAATCCAAAAATTGCCTTAATTTTGAAGGTTTTAAGACATTTTAAGTACATGAAGGTAGTGATACTGGCCGGTGGTTTAGGCACCAGATTAGCCGAAGAAACCGGCATACGGCCCAAACCAATGGTTGAAATTGGCGGAAAGCCCATTCTGTGGCACATCATGAAAATATATGCCCAGCAGGGCTTCAACGAATTTGTGATTTGCCTAGGCTACAAAGGGTATATGATTAAGGAATATTTTGCCAACTATTTCCTTCATCAGTCGGATGTAACCATTGATTTAGCCACCAACAAAATCGAAATACACAATTCGGTTTCGGAAGATATTAAAGTAACCCTGGTTGACACCGGTGTAAACACCAATACCGCAGGCCGCATTAAGCGTGTGCAGAAATACCTGAACAACGAACGTTTTATGCTTACCTATGGCGATGGCGTTTCGGATGTGAACCTGCGCGAACTCATAAAATTTCACGAACAGTCGGGCAAGCTGGCTACCCTTACTTCTATTCAGTTACCGGGCCGTTTTGGCAACATCGAAATGGATAAAAGCGGTGTGATAACCCGTTTTCAGGAAAAGCCCGAAGGCGACGGGGTGTGGATAAACGGTGGCTTTTTCGTAATGGAGCCCGGTATTTTCAAATACCTCGAAGGCGATATGGACGATATACAATGGGAGAAAAAACCGTTGATTGATATTGCCAACGACCATCAACTCATGTCTTTCAAGCACTCTGGTTTCTGGAAGTGCATGGATGCCATACGCGACAAAACCGAACTGGAAGATTTATGGAATTCGGGTAAAGCCCCGTGGAAAACCTGGTAAATTTTTTGAAACGCATGATTGATCCGTTTTCAGGAACATACAAAGGCAAAAAGGTATTGCTCACCGGCGACACCGGCTTTAAAGGCTCGTGGATGGCGATCTGGTTGCGCGAACTGGGAGCCGAAGTGTTTGGCTACGCCCTGCCGCCCTACACGCCGCAGGATAATTATGTAAGCACCGGCCTCTCCTCTAAAATTACTCACCGCGATGGCGATGTGCGCCATCTCAGCGATTTGCTTTCTTTCTTTAAAGAAGCGCAGCCCGATATGGCCTTTCACCTGGCCGCACAGCCACTGGTGATTGATTCGTATCAAAACCCGCATTACAATTTTGAAACCAATCTGATGGGCACGGTAAACTTTTTTGAAGCCGTGCGCCAAACTCCTTCGGTAAAGGTGGCCATTAATGTAACCACCGATAAATGTTACCAGAACAATGAGTGGATATGGGGCTACCGCGAAAATGATCCCATGGGCGGCGACGACCCGTACAGCGCTTCAAAAGGCTGCTCCGAATTAATTACACACTCTTATCTTAAATCGTTTTTTTCGGCCAGCAACACCGCCCATGTGGCCTCGGGCCGTGCCGGAAATGTAATTGGCGGTGGCGACTGGGCTCAAAACCGCATTATTCCCGATATCATACGCGGGTACAAAGCAGGCACTACCACCAGCATACGCAACCCGCAATCGGTGCGCCCCTGGCAATTTGTGCTGGAGCCTGTTTACGGGTACATGAAACTGGGACAAAAATTATTCAATGAAGGCAAATCCTTTTCAGGAGGCTGGAACTTTGGACCCGCCGCTTACGAAAACTATTCAGTGGGCGATGTGGTAAACCAGGTGCGTAAGCTGTTGCCCGAAGTTAAGATTGATGCGCCCGAAACAAAAGAAAAACTGCACGAAGCGGGGCTGCTGAAACTGGATATTACCAAGGCGGTGAACCAACTGGGTTGGAAACCGAAACTGGATTTCGAAAAAACCATTGCGTTTACCATTCAGGGTTATCAGGATGAGCTGAATACAAAAAACAATGTTTACCAATGCAGGGTAAATCAGATTAACAACTATTGCGGAAACTAACATGTCGAAACTATTAGATATTAAGCATCAGATACACACCCTCATTAAAGAATACCACGACGAAGCCTTTAAACCCAAACCATTTGTGCCCGGCGAAAGCTCGGTGCCCGTGAGCGGCAAGGTGTTCGATTACAAGGAACTGGTGTACATTACCGATTCGGCGCTCGATGCCTGGTTTACCACCGGCAAGTTTAATACCGAGTTCGAAAAAAAACTGGCGCGGTTTATCAATGTAAAATCGCTGCTTACCGTTAATTCGGGCTCATCGGCCAACCTCATTGCCTTTTCGGCCATTACCGCCGAGGAGCTGGGTGATGAAGCTGTAAAGCCCGGCGACGAAGTGATTACGGTGGCGGCTTCTTTCCCCACCACCATTAACCCCATGCTGCAATACGGCGCAGTGCCCGTTTTTCTGGATGTGGATATTCCTACTTACGAAATGGATGTGACGAGGCTGGAAGAAGCCCTGAGTCCAAAAACCAAAGCGGTGATGGTGGCGCACACGCTGGGCAATACCTTTAATCTGGATGCCATTTCGGCCTTTTGCGAAAAACACAATCTGTGGCTCATTGAAGATTGCTGCGATGCCCTGGGTGCTACATACAACGGCAAACACGTGGGCACCTTTGGCGACATTGGCACCCTGAGCTTCTATCCGGCCCACCACATGACCATGGGTGAAGGCGGGGCCGTCTTCACTCGGAGCGCCGAGCTCCGGAAGATCCTGGAGTCCTTCCGGGATTGGGGTCGCGACTGCTTCTGCCCGCCTGGTCAGGACAACACCTGCTGCAATCGCTTTGGATGGAAGCTGGGCGAACTGCCCCAGGGTTACGACCACAAATAC